>JBEPVM010000001.1:0-142157 GCA_041690995.1 Gammaproteobacteria bacterium
ATGTCAAAATGGGTTCCCGCCTTCGCGGGAATGACACAGTTAAATGAACGTTCTCAAAGTGCAAGACTAGTATCTAACGGAATGACTACGCTATTTTCAGTAATACCAATCACTTCAAGTGCAAAAGTAACGCTCTTCTCACGACACACCTACTTATATAATTCATATTGTACGAGGACTGGAACGATCAGTTTCGAAGGATGCTTCAGATAAGGTTCAAATAAAGAGGAAAGTTTACTATCAGTGAGCCACTCAATCCAGCCTCAAGTATCGACTAAGTATTTCATTTGCAATCGCTTCTATCTCGTATATCTTTTGTGTTAGCGTGAGCTAAACTACCGCGTATATCATTGATATTTCGCTTAGGCGCCTTATTTTTTCATAAATAAGTTCTGGAGTTGTAATGTTTCTCCATCATACGGCTTGGCAAATAAGATAACCGTTTTTTCTGCCCCCACCGGATAGCCTGGTACAATCGAAGCATCCCAAACTTTATTATATAGGCAGAGTTTAGCCTGTGAAAAATACATACCCTCAAAGCTCTCTTCACCAGTTGACAGAATTTTCTTTGCTCTTTCCCGAGCTTCAGGAATATCTTTACCTAATATCTCCCCAACACCTATCAAGTAGGTTTTATTATCGACATTTTTATTAAGGCCAAACACGTAATAAAATTCCGTCCCAAATTGTTTGTCTGGAACTACATCTGGACTGTCTATAATAGCTTGGACATCACTCGCAGTTAAAGCGGGACACTTTTGATCTTCTGCAAACGCCATTGTAGTAATGCTGGTAGCTAGCAAAACAGCAACAATTTTTAAATAATTTTTCATTCTAGTTCTCCTGTTAATGAAATAAAATTTCATACTATACTTATACTATCGCAATAATCGCTTTGAAAGCATACAATTAAAAGTCAAATTTTTCAACCCACCGCTAACCCTTCTACTTTTTGAAATGCTCGTGGTAATTTATTGCCGCGTCTGCCACGTTCACCTAAATAATGTTGCCATTCTTTTGGTTTGAGCGTTAATTGTTTTTTTCCGACTATCATTATTAACGCTTGATTTTCTTGTAATACTACTAAATCAATCACAAATTCTTCGCGTGTGGCAACATGCCGACTGGGAATATTTAAAATTTTATTGCCTTTACCTTTGGCTAACTCAGGTAATTCTTTTAAAGGAAAAATCAATAAATGTCCTGTATTAGAGACAGCCGCAATAAAATCTATTTCTTTATGATTAATGAAGCGTGGCTGTAATGCTTTAGCACCATTCGGTACGCTTAATATTGTTTTGCCTGCGCGATTTTTTGCATAAAGATTTTCAAGAGACGTTATAAACCCATAACCTGCATCGGAAGCTAAAATATAATTATCTTGTGGCTCTCCGAGCAACACACCGATAAGCCGTGCATTGTCAGGAGGAGTTAATCGGCCTGTCAAGGGCTCACCTTGGCCGCGCGCGGAAGCTAATGTATGCGTAGGCAATGAATAAGCACGGCCTGTAGAATCCAGAAATATGGATAATTGGTTGCTACGTCCTTTGGCTAATGCTAAAAACGCATCCCCTGCTTTATAATTTAAATTGGAAGGATCAATGTCATGTCCTTTTGCGGCACGCACCCAGCCCATCGTGGAAATAATAACGGTCACAGGTTCTGTGGGTAAAATTTCTGTTTCACTGATCGCTTGTGCTTCTTTGCGAATCACTAAAGGTGAACGTCGCGTATCACCGAATTTTTTGTTGTCTTCTTGTAATTCTTTTCGTACTAACTTTTTTAATTTCGCGTGAGAGCCGAGCAATTGCTCAATTTCATCTTGCTCCTCGGATAATTTTTTTTGCTCGTTTTTAATTTGCACTTCTTCTAAGCGTGCTAATTGCCGTAATTTAATTTCTAAAATAGCTTCGGCTTGTAAATCCGTTAATTTAAAACGTTGCATGAATTGCGCTTTAGGCTCATCTTCGTGCCGAATAATATGTATCACTTCATCCAAATTAAGATAAGCAATGAGCAATCCTGCTAAAATATGTAACCGTGCTTTGACGATGTCTAAACGATATTGTAAGCGACGCTTCACTGTCGCAAGACGGAATTCTAACCATTCCGTTAATATAGCGACTAATCCTTTGACTTGAGGGCGTCCATTAAGCCCTATCATATTTAAGTTAATGCGATAACTGCGTTCTAATTCAGTGGTCGCGAATAAATGTGCCATCAACATGTCTGTATCAACACGATTAGAACGTGGCACAATCACCAGGCGAGTTGGATTTTCATGATCAGATTCATCGCGTAAATCAGCGACTAAGGGTAATTTTTTATTTTGCATTTGTTCGGCGATTTGTGTTAACACTTTCGCGCCTGACACTTGGTGTGGTAATGCAGTAATCACAATTTCATCTTCTTCTATCACATAAACAGCTCGCATTCGCACAGAGCCATTGCCTGTTTTATACATGTTAGCAATGTCTTCAGAGGAGGTGATAATTTCTGCCTCCGTTGGAAAATCAGGCGCAGGAATATGCGACATGATTTCTTTTAAAGTAGCAGTAGGATGGTCTAATAAATGAATCAACCCATTAACGACTTCAGATAAATTATGCGGTGGAATGTCCGTTGCCATACCAACTGCAATACCTGTCGTCCCATTTAATAATAAATTGGGTAAGCGTGCAGGTAATAAAGCAGGCTCTTCTAATGTACCGTCAAAATTAGGCGCCCATTCTACTGTCCCATCATTGACTTCAGCAAGTAAGGCATCTGCATAAGCAGATAAGCGTGATTCGGTATAACGCATTGCAGCAAATGATTTTGGATCATCAGAGGAACCCCAATTACCTTGGCCTTGCACTAAAGGATAACGATAAGAAAAAGGTTGTGCCATCAAAACCATAGCTTCATAACAAGCAACATCCCCATGGGGATGAAATTTACCGAGCACATCGCCCACCGTACGTGCTGATTTTTTAAATTTTGCCGTGGCTTTTAAACCCAGCTCTGACATGGCATAAATAATTCGGCGTTGAACGGGTTTTAAGCCGTCGCCCAAATGAGGCAATGCGCGGTCGAGAATAACATACATGGAATAATCCAAATAGGCTTTTTCTGCAAATTCACTCATGGGTATATGTTCAATTGTGTTTGTACTCATGTATTATAAAACCTCAGCAATATGGCCTTTTTGTTCTAGCCAATTTTTACGATCTGGAACGCGTTTTTTTGCAAGCAGCATATCGAGTGTACTATCTGTTTTGTCGTGCGGCGCGATGCGTAGCTGAACCAAACGGCGCGTATTAGGGTCCATCGTTGTTTCTCGTAATTGCAAAGGATTCATTTCGCCTAATCCTTTAAAACGAATCACATTAATTTTTCCTTTATTTTTTTTATGTTCAGCCGCAATGCGATCCAGTATGCCTTGTTTTTCAGCGTTATCGAGCGCGTAATAAATTTCTTTACCGTGATCAATGCGATAAAGGGGTGGCATCGCAATATATACATGGCCTGCTGCCACTAACGGACGAAAATGTTTTAAAAATAAAGCGCAGAGTAAAGTCGCAATATGTGACCCGTCTGAATCTGCATCCGCTAAAATACAAATCTTTCCATACCGTAATCCGTTAAGCTCGGTTGCTCCAGGTTCAATACCGATCGCGACAGAAATATCATGGACTTCTTGTGAGGCTAACACTTGGTCTGATGTCACTTCCCATGTATTTAAAATTTTGCCGCGCAACGGCATAATCGCTTGAAATTCTCGGCTACGGGCTTGTTTAGCTGAGCCACCTGCGGAATCACCTTCTACTAAAAATAATTCTGTACGTTTAATATCTTGGTCTGAGCAATCAACCAGTTTTCCAGGTAAAGCAGGGCCGCTTGTTACTTTTTTGCGAACGACTATTTGGGCGGCCTTGATTCGGCGTTGTGCATTTTCAATGGCAAGCGCTGCTAAAGCTTCCCCGAAATTAACATGTTGATTTAACCAAAGGCTGAATGCATCTTTGACAACACCTGAGACAAAACTGGCGCATTCACGTGACGAAAGGCGTTCTTTCGTTTGGCCAGAAAATTGAGGTTCCTGTAGTTTAACTGAAAGAATATGCGCGCATCTATCCCACACATCTTCAGGCGCCAATTTAATTCCTCGAGGTAATAAATGACGAAATTCACAAAAATCACGTAAGGCTTCGAGTAATCCCAGGCGAAAACCATTCACATGTGTGCCACCTTGGGGAGTCGGAATTAAATTAACATAACTTTCACCGAGAATTTCGCCTGCGTCAGGTAACCAAATAGCCGCCCAATCAACTGTTTCGTTATTCCCCATAAACGAACCTGTAAAAGGTTGGTCAGGAATACATTCTGCTTTTCCAATGGATTCTGTTAGATAATGACTAAGTCCTGATTCATAACACCATTCTTCGCTATCATTATTATATTCATCATGAAAAGACACATGTAGCCCCGGACAAAGTACCGCTTTAGCACGCAATGTATATTTTAATTTGGTCACAGCAAATTTAGCTGTATCAAAATATTTTTCATTAGGCCAGAAATGAATGCTCGTCCCTGTTTCACGTTTATTCACAGTCCCTATTATTTTAAGTTCAGATGTTTTTTCGCCATCTTTAAATTGCATTTGATAAATATTGCCATTGCGTTTAACCGTTACCATTAATTTTTTAGAAAGCGCGTTCACAACAGAAATACCCACGCCATGCAAACCGCCTGAAAAACGATATTGTTTATTGGAAAATTTTGCCCCACTGTGAAGCTTGGTGAGAATAAGCTCGACACCTGTGATGCCTTCTTCGGGATGCCTATCCACAGGCATACCTCGGCCATTGTCTGATACTTCTAACGACCCATCTTTATAGAGAGTGACTTGAAACGCAGAGGCATGGCCTTCGCTTGCTTCATCGACACTATTATCAATAGCTTCGCGTGCCAAATGATTGGGGTTTGTGGTATCTGTATACATCCCAGGACGTCGCCGCACTGGTTCTAAACCACTTAAAACTTCAATAGATTCAGCGTCATAAGATTTATTCGTTTTCATGTTTACTCTTCATTTATCCTTTTTTCCAATTCCATCACTTTTGCTTCTAAACCTTCGATTTTTTTTCGGCTACGCGCCAGGACTTTGACTTGCGTATCAAATTCCTTGCGTGTTACGAGTTCTAATTTATCAAAGGCACTTAGCAAAATCACATTAAAATTTTTTTTAATGTCTTTTTTTATTTCCGTCAAATTTCTAGGCAAAGCATCGCTTAGTTTCTCGATGAGATCGTTTAAAAAATTTTTACTGTTTAGCATTTTATCTATCTCTCCATTCAGAAACGTGCATACTTTATTTTGAAGCGTTTCCCACAAAAAGCTAACCCTATTTTTAAAATGTCTGTACTGCCACGTTGTTTCGCTTCTGCCAGATAGTGTTTTTGATCAATTTGGTCTAAAGCTTCTTGAGCCGCTTGTTCTAAATACATGTCTAATTGTTCAGGCTCTTTAACAGGATCAACTTTCTTAAATTCCAATAAAAGAGTCGGTTTATTTTTGTCACGGGAAAAAATAAGATAATCACATCGCCCATAACCGCTTTCTTTATTCGATTGAATTTCATACTGTTCATGATGGTATAAACTGGCTGTCAAACCTACCATGAGCCCATGATAAAATGCCTCAGGATTGCGACTTGTATCGTGACTACTGACAGTTTGCTCCATGAGTTCTTTCAATTCTTTTTCAAACAGATCAATATTCCCGGTTAATAAATGGGTAAGAAATTGATTATACCAAGTAATACTATGTCCGTCTGAAAGCCATTGTTTGATGATTTGTTGATAGAGGTTTCTGACTTCTTTGTTTGGAATAGCTAAGGCACAGAATAAACCATCATCTGTTTTGTTTTGAGAAAAGACCTTGAGATACCCTGCCATTAATAATAAACTCCACGCGGCTAATTCATTCGTCTCCAGATCACCAAACACCGTATTTTCATCAATCAGTTGTTCCACAGGTTGATCTTGCAATAACAATTCAAACTGTTCTTTAAAGGCAGTATTCGATCTGACTAAAATACGGCGAATCAGTTGGTTATCACTGGTGTTGACCCAGTAAGGCTGCAACTCTCCTTTTCGCTTGATGCAATTAACAACTGACCAAGGGTTATAAACAATGGTATTACCTATTTGATACCCGTTATACCAACCTTTAATTTCTTCTGCATTTTTTTCTAAATCTGCTTTTTTTAATAATTGATTCATTTCTTCTTCTGTAAAACCAAAATATTGCCCGTACTCGGAACGGAGCACTGAATAGACTTCTAAATTATTAATACCCGAAAACAAGCTTTCTTTAGCAACCCGCAAAATACCTGTAATCACAGCACGATTAAGATACGGATTGGTTTTTAATGCGGAACTGAACATACCACGCATGATATTCATCATCGACTCATAATAACCGTGCACATAACTCGATTGAATAGGGGTGTCGTATTCATCTATTAATAACCAGGGATTGACCTTATAATGGCGAGATAGATAGGTTGTTAAATCTTTCAATGCTTCGGTCACATCCGCAGTAGAGCCTTTTCTTTCAAGAATCATCTCAAATGCCCGCTTTTGAGAATCACTTAAGTGAGGGCTTGATAACAGTAGTTCATGCTCTAAATAGACATCTCGCATTAACTTACAAAGTTTTGCATACGCTTCTTGATAATTTTCATTTTTCACGTCTTTAAATGTCACAAAAATAACAGGATATTTTCCTTGATGCTTTTCGCAGAGATCTTTTTTTTCAGCAATTTTTAAGTGGTCAAATAAATTGTCAGTGGACTGTCCATAGACTTCTTTAGATAAAAAGTAGTGTAGCATGGATAAATTCAATGTTTTCCCAAAACGGCGGGGCCGCGTGATGACGGCTGCTTTTGTTGCTCTATCATTAATAATATCTTCGATAAATAAACTTTTATCAACAAAATCTAATTGATTTTCAATCAGTTCTCTAAAATTATCATACCCAATCGGTAATGGCATAATCGGTATTCTCGTACTCGATAGATAAAAAGCTATACTAACATCACTCTGATTCTTAAGAAATGGCTTAATGTGCAGACGCCGCATCCCAATTATCTCCTGCGCCGACCGATACCAATAAAGGCACTTGTAAATTTGCCGCATTCATCATATTCAAACGAATAATATCAGTAAAAAGCTCAACTTCTGATTCTATCACTTCAAAAACTAATTCATCATGCACTTGCATAATCATTTTGGCTTTTATGGGATTTACTTGCAACCAATGATCTAGTGCAATCATGGCGCGTTTGATAATATCCGCCGCGCTGCCTTGCAACGGCGCGTTAATCGCTGTACGCTCAGCCGCGCGCATACGCATGACCTGGCTAGAATTAATTTCTGGCAAATACAGTCTTCGACCCCACAGTGTTTCCACATAGCCCTGCTGATGCGCTTTAGCGCGTGTATTCTCCATATAGGCTTTGACGCCTTTATAACGCTCAAAATAACGATCAATATAGGTTTGCGCGACTTCACGGCTTTCGCCTAATTGCTTTGCGAGTCCAAAAGCAGACATGCCATAAATAAGGCCAAAATTAATCGCTTTTGCGCTACGTCGCTGCTCATGGGTCACTTTTTCTAAAGGGATACCGAGCACTTCAGAGGCTGTCGTCTGATGAATATCTAAATTTTGCTTAAATGCACTGAGCAAGCCTGGATCATTCGAAAGATGTGCCATAATACGTAATTCTATCTGCGAATAATCCGCACTAATCAGCTTGTATCCTTTGGCCGCGATGAACGCTTGTCGAATACGGCGACCTTCGAATGTACGCACAGGAATATTTTGTAAATTAGGATCTGATGAAGATAAACGGCCTGTCGCTGCACCTGTTTGATTATAGGATGTATGAATACGTTGTGTGTCAGAATTAATTTGTTCAGGTAATTTCTTTGTGTAAGTAGAAATTAATTTACTTAAACTGCGATATTCAATAATTAATTTTGGCAATGGATACTCTAATGCAAGTTCTTGCAATATGGCGTCTGCGGTAGACGGCTGTCCTGTCGGTGTTTTTTGTAATACAGGCAAATTAAGTTTATTAAATAAAATATCCTGCAATTGTTTTGGCGAACTTAAATTAAATTTTTCACCCGCTAGTTCGGTAATGGCTTGATCGAGTGCATGTAAGCGTTTTTCTAATTCACCACTTTGATTTTTTAGCAGGGTAGCGTCAATGAGTACGCCGTTTCTTTCCATGCGTGCTAATACAGAAATTAAAGGGATTTCTATTTCTTCCAGCACTGATTTTAATTTAGGTTCTTTGAGCAGTTTTGATGAAAATACCTGGTGTAATTGCCATGTCACATCTGCATCTTCGGCTGCATAAACGGCAGCTTTGTCTATTGGCACTTGATTGAATGTTATTTGCTTAGCGCCTTTACCCGCTACGTCCGTAAAATGAATGGTGCGCCAACCTAAATATTTTAAAGCAAGAGAATCCATATCATGATTAGGGTTGCTGCTATCTAAAATATAAGACTCCAACATCGTATCATCAGAAATGCCTTGTAATTGAATGCCGTGATTAGCTAATACTTCAAGATCATATTTAATATTATGGCCTATTTTTTTAAAATGAATATCTTCGAGAAAAGGTTTTAATTTTTTTAGAACAAGCCCACGATTAAGTTGTGCTGGCGCATCGAGATAATCATGCGCAAGTGGAATATAAATACCTTTTTTTTCTTCCAACGCAAATGAAACCCCTACAATCATCGCTTCCATATAATTTAAACTCGTTGTTTCTGTATCAAACGCCATGATGCTTGCTTTTTTAAGCTGTTCCAGTACTGAATCTAACTCTTTTTCAGTAAAAATCGTTTTATAATGTGCGTATTTTTCTTGGCTATTAATTGTAGATGTTTTTTCTAATAATGAATTTAACAAATTTTTAAATTCTAGTTCTTGATATAATTTTTTGAGTTTCTCTGTATCGAGCGGTTTACGTTTTAAATCTGTTAATTTTAGGTTTAAATTGACATCTAATTTAATCGTTGTTAACGCTTTAGAGAGGGGTAGCTGTGATAAGAAATCACGTAAGTTATCGCCTACTTTACCGGTTATTTCTGAGGCATGGTTTATAATATTATCGAGTGATCCGTATGTTAATAACCATTTCACAGCTGTTTTTGGGCCTACTTGCGGAACACCTGGAATATTATCAGATGTATCACCTACCAAGGCTAGATAATCAATCACTTGCTCAGGTGAAATTCCCATTTTTTCTTTAACGGCTGTTGAATCAAGCACTGTATTGTTCATTGTATTCACTAACGTAATATGCTGATCGACTAATTGCATCAAATCTTTATCGCTGGTAGAAATAATTACTTCTTGTTGTTGCTTCGCAGCAGCTTTCGCGATAGTGCCAATGACATCATCTGCTTCTACGCCTTCTACCATAATTAAAGGTAATCCTAAAACACGAACTAATTGATGCAAAGGCTCGATTTGTAAAATGAGTTCATCTGGCATCGCTTTTCGATGCGCTTTGTAAGGCTCATAGAGTTCCTCTCTAAATGTTTTTCCTTTGGTATCAAAAACAACAGCGATAAATTCAGGGTCATACTGTGTTAATAAACTACGGAGCATATTAATAACGCCATAAATAGCGCCTGTGGGAAATCCTTTCGAATTGGATAAGGATGGCATTGCATGAAAGGCTCTATATAAGTAAGAAGAACCATCAACTAATATAAGGGGTTTTGGCATATTATTATTTCCTTGGCAGAGCCTGTCGCCCCGCAAAAAACCTGAATGATCCCCAGAAAATAAAAGGTTACCTAGTTGATAAAATGAAAATATATCACTTTTCAGAAATAGCAGAGCCTGTCACCCCGCAAAAAACGCACTCATGTTTGTGACAAAAATACAGACGTGTATTCGCGTTTTTGTGCGGGGTCTGGTGGGTACTTAAGTAGAACAAAAAAACAATCTTAAATCAACTTAAAATAGAGAGAATGTTTATTTAACTGTGTCGTTCCCGCGAAGGCGGGAACCCATTTTGCCCTGTAGCTAAACTGATCTTAGTAAAATAATCTCCATTACTAAAGCAGGTTTAATGACACGTCAGAATGGGTTCCCGCCTTCGCGGGAATGACACAGTTAAATAAACATTCTCAAAATAGAGGTCTTTCTTTTGAGGATTTATACTCGCGCTAGCATCGCCCCATACCGATTTTTCCATTTTTTTATGGTTTTTTTCTCTAGTTCATATATAGTGTGTTGTGTACGCACTATATTTAACATAGAATCTCATTTCCCTACACAAAAAGTTGAAAAAATTTTCCCTAATAAATCATCTGTCGTAAAAATTCCTGTTATTTCACTTAATGCGAGCTGCGCTTGACGTAATTCTTCAGCAAATAATTCGACTGCATGATAGATTTCTAATTGCTGCAGTCCATTTTGTAAAAAAGTTGCTGCGCGTTTTAAAGCATCTAAATGTCTACGTCTTGCAGAAAATACACCTTCTTGCGTAGTTTGTAAACCAACACACGTTTTTATATAATTTCTTAATAATTCAATTCCACTTCCATTTTTAGCAGATAATGAAATTTCTGTATACCCATTTTTTTTAATGAGTTCTTTTTTTTCTTGTGTTAAATCTATTTTATTACGAATGATAATAATAGCTGCATGATCCGGTATTTTTTTAAGAAAATAATTGAGATTAATTTCAGTTAAGTTATTTGAAGCATCTGTCACGAATAATATTAAATCTGCATTAGCTATTTCCGTATGCGCACGTCTAATGCCTTCTTGTTCTATGACGTCTGCGCTTTCACGCAATCCTGCTGTATCTATAATATGTATAGGCATACCATCAATTATAATTTGTTCTCTTAATAGATCCCGAGTTGTACCGGGTATATCCGTGACGATGGCAATATCTTTCTCGCTTAAACGGTTCAGTAAACTCGATTTACCCACATTAGGTAATCCTGTAATAACAGCTGTAATACCCTCTCGTAATAAACTACCTTGTCTAGCATTTTTTTGTATTGTTTCAAGTAATTCTATTGCGTTGTTTAAATTGATTTCTATTTGTGGATGACTGAGAAAATTAATTTCTTCCTCAGAAAAATCAATGGCTGCTTCAACATAAGTACGTAGAAAAGTAATTATTTCAACTAACTGATGAATTTTTTTAGAAAATTCGCCTTGCAAAGAACGCATCGCAGCCCGAGCCGCTTGTTCAGATGAAGCATCAATTAAATCAGCAATGGCTTCTGCCTGGACTAAATCAATTTTATTATTTAAAAAAGCACGTTCGCTAAATTCACCTGGTTTAGCTAATCGAGCCCCTAAATTTAAAATTCGGTGAATCAGACAGGTTGCAATAGCAGAACCGCCATGCGCATGAAGTTCTAAAACATCTTCGCCTGTAAAAGAATGCGGCCCTGGAAAATAAAGCGCAATCCCTTGGTCAATAATCGTATTATCAACATCTAAAAAAGAAGTATAAACGGCATAACGAGGGCGTAATTTCTTTCCTGATCTATTTCCTAATAGATCTCCTAATATATGGCCTGAAATTTTTTTTACTAACTTTCCGGAGAGACGGATGATAGCAACACCACCACGTCCTGGTGGTGTTGCAAGAGCAACGATAGTATCTGCGGGGTCATCCTGTCTAAAGTGCATTATTTTAGTTTTTTATTTTTCCCATTTTTTATTTGTGGTTGATTAACACTCCGCATAATAAACCACTGCTGTAAAAATGACAGAGTATTATTCACAAACCAATATAACATGAGTCCTGCAGGAAAATTCATAAACAATGCCGTAAAGACGATAGGCATTAACATCATTATTTTCGCTTGCATGGGATCAGGCGGTGGTGGGTTTAATCGTTGTTGTAAAAACATAGATAATCCCATTAATACAGGCAACACATAAAAGGGGTCTTTCACAGATAAGTCATGAATCCAAAAGATAAAAGGAGCCTGACGTAATTGTACGCTTTCAATAAGTACCCAATAAAGCCCTATGAAAACTGGGATTTGCACTAAAATAGGCAAACAGCCACTCATTGGATTTACTTTTTCTTTTTTATAAAGTTCTATGGTAGCTTGTGTAAATTTCTGTTTATCATCACCGTAACGTTCTTTGAGTGAGGCAATTTGAGGTTGTAATTTTTTCATGCCATTCATTGAACGATAACTTTTTGCAGACAAATGATAAAACATTAATTTTATAATTAAAGTGACAATGACAATAGACCAGCCCCAATTACCTATAATATTATAGATATGTTGCATCATCCAAAAAATAATACCTGAAATAAACCAAAACCAACCATAATCAATCGTGAGCTTTAAGCCAGGCGCAGCGTGCTCTAAATAATCCGCAATAGCAGGCCCCGTATAAAGTTTAGCGTGTGTTGTAATTGTTTCACCCGGTTGTACACTGATTTTTGGGCTAATCATACCGATGGTATATAACCCATCTTGTGTGACATGAGAAAAATACTGTAGTGATTGTGTGTTTTCTGGCACCCAGGCACTCACAAAATAATGTTGGATCATGGCAGCCCAACCACCTGTGATAGTTTGGTCTATATTTTTTTCTTTCATGGAATTAAAAGAAATTTTTTGAAATCGTTTATCAGAGCTTGATATAGCTGCGCCAAAATAAGTAGCTGTTGTGCTTAAACGGTTTTGATGAGCTTCGAGTAAATCCTTGCGTAATAATTGTAAATAAAGATTACTATCCCAGGGTTGCGATGACTGATTATTAATTTGATAATCAACGCCAATTTCATATTGGTTACGTTGAAAAGTAAAAGTTTTAGTAATTTTAACGCCTTGTGCATTTTGCCAATATAATTTTACTTGTAAATTTGATTGATCAGGCACAAGACTATAGTTTTTTTGTTCTGTGACATAAACTGCCTGGCCTCTAGTCGTATCAGGCCCATTAGGATTCAGTAATCCGCTTTGCGCTAAATACTGCGTATTAGGTAAATTATTCAATAATAAAAAAGGCTGAGAAGAATGTAATTCAGCAGGGTAATTCAGTAATTTTATTTGAGTGATATTGCCACCCACTGTATCAATATCTGCTTCGAGTGTGTCTGTTGTGACATGAATAATATTTTGGGCAGGCTTTATATTTTTTGCAGCTGCAATAACAGGCACTGTCGTATTAGAATTCGTTTGTGATGTTGTATTAGGAATGTAATTATTTGAGTTATTAATAATATTATTAGAAAAAATCGGGTTAGATGCAGGTAAAGTTGTTGCACTTGTATGTTCTTTTTCCCACGCTTGATAAAGAAGTAATAAAACAGAGACTAACGCACCATATAAAGCAATTCTAAAAATATCAAGTAATTTAGTTAACATAAGTTATTTTTCCGGTACAGGATCAACACCACCTTGACCCCAAGGATGGCAACGTAAAATTCGACATACTGCTAAATAACTTCCCTGTAAAATACCATGAGATTTGATCGCTTCAGTCGAGTATTCAGAACAGGAAGGATAAAAACGACAACAATGGCCTAATAAGGGACTTATTAGATATTGATAAGTTTTTAAAATCATTATCAGACTGTTGTTAATAATTTTTTCCATAATTGATCTATTCCTTCGCGTAATTTTTTTTTGCTTAATTTGTCACATTGTTGGCGAGCAATAACAACAATATCTAATCCTTTTAAAAACTCCTGGTTTTGACTAAAACTATTTCGTATCACTCGTTTTATTCGATTTCTCATCACAGCACTATTGACCGCACGTTTTCCTATAACAAGCCCTAGTCTAGCGTGGAGTTTTTGGTTTGACTTAGACAAAACCAGCAAGTGTTTTTGACTTGTTTTTTTAGATTTATCAAACAGTGATTTATATTCTGTTTTGCTTACTAATCTATGGCTTCGAGGAAAACTCACAATTAACTCAGTAAAATTTTTATACAGTTAATTGTTTTCTACCTTTCGCACGACGTCTGCTTAATACAGCACGACCATCTTTAGTAGCCATACGTGCTCTGAAACCATGCGTTCTTTTTCGTTTAAGTGTGCTGGGTTGGTAGGTTCTTTTCATTGGAGTTTCCAGTTATTTATTAAAACAAATATAAGGTCGGTAATAATAGGGGGCATCAGTATTATTGTCAAATAGTAATTTATGGCCGTTTTAGGTTTATTGAGTAAGATGTCAAATAGGTATGGAAATTTTGCCAATATAATTAATATAAGCTTTTATATATTTTCTATATTTTGTAGCTATTATTTATATAGGAAGGATTTTCTGTGGAAAACTTGTTATTTTTAAATTTATTCATAGCGTTATAGATGTATTAGTCTGTGGATAATAATGGTGATAGTTGTGTTGGAATTGGTATGAAACAGGATAAAAATAGGCGGGCCTTGATTTTTTAAGGTTATGCACAGAGAATTCAGAACTTTATTAGGTGTTGTGAACAGGCTATCAAGTGATGAGAACTCTAAAAGAATGGCTTGAAACGATTAAATCAGCACATCCTCAGGAAATTGATTTGAGTTTGGAACGAACCAGGGAGGTCGCGAAGAGGTTAGGAATAGTGGATTCAGGGTGTCCACTTGTCACCGTAGCGGGTACGAATGGCAAAGGGTCATGTGTGGCAGGCATTGAGGTAATCATGCTGTCAGCAGGCTATAAAGTGGGTGCTTTTACAACGCCTTTTTTATTTCGTTATAATGAACAAGTGCGTTTGCAAGGCCAACCTGTCGCAGATGGCTTGTTGTGTGATGCGTTTGAACAGGTGGCGAATGCCTGTGGTCAAATAACATTAACTTTATTTGAATTTGGCACCCTGGCGGCGATGGTTATTTTTAAGGAAGCAAACCTTGATATTTGGGTTTTAGAAGTAGGAATGGGCGGACGTTGGGATGCGGTTAATATTTTGGATGCGGATGTTGCTGTCGTTTCAAGTATTGATATTGATCATGCCGCTTGGCTAGGAAATACGCGTGACGCGATTGCGTATGAAAAGGCGGGTATTTTTCGTCCCCACCAACCAGCTGTTTATGGTGATTTTGATCCACCGTCATCACTTATCCAGTATGCAGACACACTTAAAACACCCTTATTTTTTCAAGGGAAACAATTTGGATTTTCTAAAAAAAATGAGACCTGGGACTGGTGGGGTTTGCAGTCAATTTATTTAGATAATTTACCTCTTCCTCATTTAACCTTACAAAATATGTCTACCGTGTTAATGGTCATTGAATTATTACAAAAAAAATTACCTGTATCCCAAAGAGCAATAGAGTCAGCTTTGAAAACAGTGACATTACCAGGCCGTCTTCAAATGATACCAGGAACTGTCACACAAATTTTAGATGTCTCTCATAATCCCTCTGCTGTAGAATTATTAGCGAATTATTTGAAAGAAAATCCATATCTCGGTAAAACGTATGCCGTTTTTTCAATGTTATCAGATAAAGATATTGTAGCGACATTGCAAGTGATTCGCGATTTAATAGACGTTTGGCATGTTGCGCCATTGAAGAATGAACGCACTGCATCACAAGAATTGTTAGTTTCTTGTTTTAGGAAAATAAATTTAGATAATGTTATTTTTCATTCATCCATAAAAGATGCGCATGAAATGGCTATGCAACACGCAGAGGCGAATAGCCGCGTGGTGGTGTTTGGGTCGTTTCATGCGGTGGCGGAGGTGCAATAATAATAAAAGCCGATAATATGTTTGTAATGTTCTAATTATATGCTATATTAAACGTATACGATGTATACTTTAACAGGTAAAATTATGGCACACTCAAGTCACTTATCACATCCAGCTGTTACCTTAAGCGTCAGGATTCCCTCCGATGCTCGTGACCAACTGGAAGAATTAGCAAATGCTACAGGGCATACGAAATCATTTCTAGCGGCTGAAGCGATAGAATACTATCTAATGACCCAGAGCTGGCAAGTACAAGCTATTGAGAAATCTATCAAAAAAGCCAATAGTAAAAAAGCTGAATTTATTGATCACTCCAAAATTTCTGATTGGTTGAATAGTTGGGGAAGAAAAAAAGAACGGGATATTTAAATGATAATCAAATGGTTAGATGATGCTGTTCATGATTTACGGTCATTACATCAATACATTACTCTCGAAAATCCTTCAGCAGCGAATCGAATAGCCAGGCGTATACTAAATGCTGTGAATCTTTTGACTGAACAGCCAGGAATGGGGAGACGGGGTAGAGTGCATAATACAAGAGAACTGGTCGTATCAGGAACTCCATATATAATTCCGTATCGAGTCAAAAATAAAAATATTGAAATACTGCGAGTATTTCACGGGGCAATGGAATGGCCAGAATAAATTTCTGCACATTGTACAGTATGTTTTAAATGTGTTTGATTTAAAGTACCTGTGATAACACTGGTCACACCAGGTTCTCTAAAAATAAAATCCATCGCCACTTGCACAGGATCATCCTCAGCAATTTTCTGTAAATGACCGCTTGCGAAGGCTTTTTTAATAAAAACGCCTTTATTTTTTTGATAGGCATGAGCGATCACAGATTGCTCTTCCTTTTGAATAGGGTTATAAGTCACCATGACAATATCCGCGTGCTCGACTGCTAAAAGGCCGCCTTCTATTGTTTTAGTTGACATGCCAAATGCGCGTACAAGACCTGATTTTTTCATTTCAGCAAGCGTAGAAAAAACAGATTCCTCTTCAATAATATTTTTATCCTCGCCATTTGAATGCACTAACACGATATCCAAGTAATCCGTTTGTAAACGCCGTAAACTACGCTCAATACTTTTTCGCGTATGCTCGGCAGAAAAACAAAAAGAAGATTCGCCATTTACAAATTCCTCTCCTACTTTAGTGCAGAGTACCCAATCATGGCGTTGATTTTTGATGAGCTTACCTAATCGTTCTTCGCTAGTGCCATAAGCAGGTGCTGTATCTAATAAATTAATCCCTGATTCTTGCGCACAATTTAATAATGTGAGAATAGTATCATCGCTTGGCAAAGAAAATGCCTCAGGGTAATTTATTTTTGTATTGCGGCCAAATTTAACCGTACCTAAACCTAATCGGCTCACTACAATTCCAGTAATGCCTAACATTATTTTTTGTATCATATACCCATTACACCCCAAGATGTGATATTTTAACATCTCACGAGGAAATAAAAAATGCAATATTTAAACCGTTTTATTTTTCTATTCTTTTTTTATTTCTTACTCAGCTCGTTGTCTTTTGCAAGAGAGAATTTACGCATTATTATTTCTGGCATTTCTGGAGACACCTTAAAAAATGCGCAACATGTTCTTTTGATTGAAAAAAAATCGTATGATAATAATTTTACGAGTGATAATATAAAAAAATTCTATAACCGTACGCCCGCCATTATTCACAATGCGCTTAAGCCTTACGGCTACTTTAAAGCTGATATTTATTCCACTCTCTCTCATCGAACGGGCATTTGGACAGCACAGTTTCACGTCCATCCTGGACCGCCGCTACTGATTGCCCATATTGATTTAGAGGTGACAGGATCTGGAAAAGATAACTCCGTGATTCAAGAATTTATTCATCATTTTCTTCTCAAACCAGGCGATGTCTTATTAACACCACGTTATGAAGAAGCCAAAATAGCTTTTTTCGAAGTGGTCAATAACCAGGGTTATTTAAAAGCCATGTTAATTAAAAAAGAAGTGCGCATTAATTTGGCTAAAAATACAGCCGTTATTATTTTGTATATGGATACCGGACAACGCTATTATTTCGGCTCACTCAATTTTGTCAAAAGTACTTTTGCGCCAGGTTTTTTACAACGGTTTACGCAATTTTCTGCTGGCGAACCTTTTTCCAGTCAAAAAGTATTGAAATTTCAGCAGGATTTAAGCAATAGTCGTTATTTCCGTGAAGTCTCTGTCATTCCAGAGTTTAATCATATAGAAGATTCTAAAGTACCTACGACAATCCAAGTCACTGCTTACCAAGGAAAACAATATAAATTAGGAGTAGGTTATGGGACATTTACAGGGCCACGTTTATTGGCAGGCATGAATTGGCGAGATATTGGCGATGCAGGCCAACAACTCATAGCACTTGCAAAATTATCGCCGGTATTAAAGGGATTGGCTGTCAAATATTTTATACCGGGATTTAATCCGCTTACTGATGAGTACACGTTGGGTGCTAACGTGCAAGAATTGAGGGTGCAAAATGGCAATAGCTTTTCTGAATCACTCAGTGGAGCTTATGTAAAAATGCTAGGCGACTGGCAGCATTCACTCTCGCTTAATTTGCTTAATGAACGATATACTTTCAACAATCAACCCCGCAGAAATAGCCATGAACTCTACCCTGCTTATACTGCTTCTCATATCGTTACTGACAATAGTGTCGATGCACACTTTGGAAGAATGATTAGTTTTACTTTACAAGGTGCGAATGAAAAATTATTTTCAACAACGAGCTTTATGCAAAGCGAACTGAAAGTGAAATTTATTTTCAGCCCGACCCCTCCCAGCCGTATTATTTTACGGGGAGATTTAGGCTATACTGTGGTCAATGACATTAATCAATTACCGTTGACATTACAATACCTGGCAGGCGGACCCAACAGCGTTCGTGGCTATAACTATGGTAGCATTGGGCCAGGCCGATATTTGGAAATAGCCAGTGCTGAATATCAGCATCGTATTGTGGATAATCTCTATGGCGCATTATTTTATGATGTGGGCACAGCAACCAATAAATTTAACCAAGGGTTTCAACGGGGGGATGGTTTTGGTTTTGTTTATATATCGCCTATCGGCCCTGTGCAAATTTATTTGGCACGTGCCGAATCAAAATCTTGGAAACCTAAAAGTATCCTATTTAATATAGGAGCTGATTTCTGATGCGTTTTTTTATTAAATATTTGTTGATTATTGTTTTTGCCAGCCTGGTCACAGCCGCTTATTTAGCATGCTGTACGACTCGAGGATTACGATTTGACTTGCAGTATATTATGCAGCTTCTGCCTGGAAAATTAAAAATAGAAAAAATCAGTGGCACTTTATTAGCTGGATTTTCTTTACAAGGTATTTCCTACCAAACAAAAGAAGAGAAAATAAATTTGCAATCAATCACGACAAGCTGGTATCCCAAACAACTTCTTTATGGAAAATTAGTGATTGATTCACTTTTATTAGAGAAACCACAAATCACTTTTTTTGATGAAAACTCAACATCCAGCGATATTACTTTAGATGATTTTGAATTCTTACGTCACATAACAGTGCGTCATTTAGTCATTCATCAACTCAATATCAAAAAATCAGGCATGAAATTTAATTTAACGGGCGAATTGAAAAATAAATGGGATTTTCACTGGCAACTCAGCATTCCAACCTGTCATATTTTTTATAATGGTTGCTCAGGCTCTTTTATAGGCTCAGGTAGTGTCAAAGGTGAACGATCATGTCCACTTTTTAACGTGGCAATGCGAGGCGATCGTCTAAAAATAGCCGAAGAAAAAATTAACAGACTCGTTGGTGAAGCACATATTGGTGGAATACAATCAAAAATAAATTCATCCATTCATCTGATTGCTACACAGTTAGAAATAGAAAATCATCCCATTAAGAAAATAGATTTAACAATTTTGGGTAAAGCTGCTTATAAAAAACATACTCTTTCGGCTCAATCGCAAGTCTTGATTGCACAGCAGCCCGTTTTATTTTTGAATGCCAATTTGCCTGATTTTTCAGACTTTACCAATTCAAGACAACCCTTAACTGCTGTGCTTAAATTAAATTTTATAAATTTGGATGCATTACATAATGTGGTTCCTGAAATCGAGCATCCTCAAGGCATCTTAAAGGGAATTATTAATATAAATGGAACAATTGCCAAACCTGAAATAACAGGAACAGTTTATTTGACGCAAGGACAATTGACTATCCCTGCATTAGGGATTCATCCTAAAGAAATGACGATGGAAGCGATACTCAAAAAGAATATCCTAACGGTGAATGGCAGTTTGCATTCAGGAAAAGGAACAGCGCAAATACAAGGGAATATTGATTTAAACAAACCAGATTTTCCAGCCACATTCGTTTTACAAGGAAATAATCTTAACGCTGTTGATTTACCGAAGTTTAAAGTGATACTTTCACCCCACTTAAAAATAAACCTTGTTTACCCACAGGTGCAATTACAAGGCAAGATTTTTATTCCGGAAGCCGCGATCAAACTGAAAGATTTTATCAACACTGTCACATTGCCAGAGGAAACTGTATTCGTTGGTCAATCTGAAACTAAAAAATTATCTTTTCTCTCGGGAGCAGATATAAAAGTTGAAGTTGATTTAGGGCAGAACATTTTCTTTACTTATAAAGAGCTTGAAACTTATTTAAAAGGAAAATTACTCATTACTCAAATGCCAAATAGCCCTCCTACTGGAACGGGTGAAATAACGGCTATCCATGGAAAGTATTCTATTTATGGACAAGATCTGGTAATAAAAACAGGTCGGCTTATTTTTGCAGGGAATGTGCTTACTGATCCTGGGCTACAAATTGAAGCGACTCGCAAAGTAAAAGACATGAATCCAGCGAGCGATATTGCATCCATGCCCTCTCTTGATAATGATATTAATACCGAGACAACTGTCGGCATCCGCATTCTAGGCACCTTAAATAACCCGCAAATTACATTATTCTCTATCCCTATAGGCTTAACACAAGCCCAAATCTTGTCCTCTCTAGGCGGCGAAGGTTCTGCATTCATAGGCGCTTTATCGGCTTTAAGTCCAGGTGTATCAAATGCAGGCGGTTTAATGAATAAGTTCACAAAAATGTTAGGAACCACAGAAATCAATATTGCTTCTGTACAAACATTTGATACCGCTACTAATCAAATGCAATCAACGCCTTCTTTTGTCGTAGGCAAGAAAATTTCTCAGAAATTATCATTACATTACAGTATCGGAATTTTTAATCCTGTTTCTGTTTTGAATGTGCGTTATCAATTAAACAAGCACTGGGCAATTCAATCAGAAACCAGCACTATTGATAATGGCGCAGATATTTTGTATGGATTTGAAAGACCTTAAAAAATGACTTAATAGTAACCTCTATTTTTTTAATATTTTTAACAGAATAAATCCTCTTGAAATTTTACATTCTGACCCTATCTTATAATTAGGTTAATTAAATTTCATATAGGAGAGATTACTATGTTAATACGTCATAATCCGTTTATGGTACTGAATGAAATTAATAAATTATTTGATGACAAGCTGGAATTTTCAGAGAGAGATGATTCAGCCGTAGAAAGCGGCGATTGGTTGCCATCGGTTGATATTAAGGAAGAACCGACTCGGTTTCTGTTAGATATGGATGTGCCAGGCGTTGAGTCAGGAAAAATTGAAGTATCCATGGAAAATAATATATTAACAATTAAAGGGCAGCGTGATGATGTCCAAAAAGAAGAGAAGAAAAATTATCATCGTATTGAAAGAGTGAGGGGTTCTTTTTATCGACGTTTTGCTTTGCCTGATACAGCCGATTCTGAAGATATTCAAGCAAAAACAAAACAAGGTGTACTGGAAGTTATCATTAATAAAAAGAAAAGACCTGAATCTCAGAAAATCAAAATTCAGGTTGAAGAATAAAGGCAAATTTACCTACGAAAGCTTGTCATTCCCGCGAAGGCGGGAACCTATTCTGACGCGTAGCTAAACTGGCCTTAGTAAAAAATTTCCACTTGCTAAGGCAGGTTTAGTTGCACGTCAGAATGGGTTCCCGCCTTCGCGGGAATGACACAGTAGTGATGTATTAAGGACATAGTTAAACGAACGTTTTCCTTTTTATTAATATTTTATGGCAACAATTGATCCCATATAGGCTGAGCGAGCAGGGGAGCTGGCCACGCATTGAATTCGCGTTTATTGATAGCAGTAGGCTGAATAGAAAAGTGTGTTAAATAGCGTAATATTTCATTGGCGAGCAGTGGCGCAAATGCCAATTTAATAGGCCATGCGACCAGTATATTTCCAATCTCTTGTACAGAACACGTATCAGGGCGCGTGTGATTAGGCTGCAAATTCTCCGCGCGATCAATATAAAAACTCGCAAATTCCGCATCAGAAAAATCTAGCCAGGGGAATAATTCTTTTAATTCTTCTTTCGCCTTAAGAATTTGATTTTCGGAAGATAATTTAACGCCTTCTTCAGCAATCTGCCCGCCTAAATACCAAATACATTTTCCATCTTGCGCTTGATGAGTGGTAATCGTTAATCGAGGCGTTGCGCTTAACCCTAAACAATGGGCATACACAGGATCGGTAAAATGATGTTTAACAATCACCATGTGCAAAGGTCTACGTTGTGCACCAATCGCATGATGTTTTAATTTTTTTAATAGCAATTCATTGCCACTGCCCGCAGTAAAAATAAATTTTTTAGCATTCACTTTTAATGTGTTCGATGCAGATTGAATGGTAAGTGATCTGAGATAATCATTTTCATCTACTTCAAGCTGGCTTTCTTCCATCGGATCTATTTTAAAAATCACCTCTTGATGCGGGCATATCAATTCACGCAATAGAGCATGTACATCTATGACAGTTTCATCTAACGAATAGACTTGGCCTTTAAATTGGGGATGTTGAAAGATAGCAGGAAAATCTTTTTTATCTAATGACTTCGTATGGCTTTTTAAAGCAAGCCCCGCAAAAATTCCCGCCATTTTTGTGACAAGCGACCCTGTTGACCACAGATATTGTTGTTTTGATAAAATAGGCACTTTCGATAAATCAATTTCGCCTTGTCCTTCCAGGCAGGCTTTCCATACAGAAGGCATTTTAGCAATGGCCTGTGCTGCGGGCGTTAACTGCCCAGACAATGCGTATTTCATCCCACCATGAATAATCCCTTGGGCTTTATGGGTTTGCACACCGCCTAATGTGCCTGATTCTAATAAAATAACGGAAGCGTTTAATTGCCTTAAGCGATTTAACAACCATAACCCTGCAATGCCACCCCCGATGATAACGAAATCAAAGTGAGCATCGATAGACATAATCCATTGTCCTCAAATAATTTCTTTAGTGGATTCTTTAATGACTTCTAATAGATAAATCCGCCGATGGTCGCTATGCAATACTTTAAAGAAAAAATTTCCAATCACGATAGATTCACCTTGTTTAGGCAAATGTCCTATACGGTGCATGATTAAATCACCCATCGTATCTACAGTTTCATCATTGATCTCTGTATCAAAGTATTCATTAAAATCATCTACTGAAATGCTTGCTTTAACAGTATAAGAACCTGTTTGATTTTTTTCGATTTCATCGTCCATTTTACTTCTCTTGACTATTTAATAGGGGTTTGAAAAACCCAACGATTCTAACACAGTGATCTCTAAAGATTCCATGATAATAGCATCTGCTTCTACTTCATGATCGTAACCTAATAAATGTAAAATGCCATGCGTCACGATATGCGCCCAATGCGCAATGGGTTTTTTTTCCTGCGCGATGGCTTCTTGATTAACAACATCCGCGCAGATGACTATATCACCTAGCAATAAAGGTTTTTTTTTTATATTGATAGTTATATTTTCGGAATCATAAGGAAAGGATAATACATTCGTCACGCCTTCTTTATGACGATATTGAGTGTTAAGTTTTATCATTTCTAAGGGATCAACAATTCGGATAGTTATTTCAACATCCTCTGTTGTTTGATTTTTTAATACTTTTTTCGCCCATTTTCTTAATTGCCCTGCCGCAGGCATTGTATTCTTAGGTACCGCACACTGAATAAAAATATGATGCATTATGTTGTGTCACCAGACGATTTTTAGTGCTGGCGATTATAGCTGAGGCAAGAGGATATAGCTAAGAGATATAACGCGCCTGCATTAACCACGCTGTTAGTTGTTGCGAATAAGCGATCCTGTTGGTTGATTAATGCTCTATTTAGCTCAAATTTGCGCTTACACTTGCTCTTGATATTAATATAATTTACGCGCGAAAATCATAAGAAATATATTTTATTTAATTGACTGCTCGACCATGTAAACTAACTCTGTAATGGATTTAATCGCACCAGACTCTGAATATTCAATTTTTTTAGTTTTACTATTCCAGATCATAACTCCGAACCGATGCTCAAGAATGACTCCGTCTAGGAGTCTTGCTATTCTAGTTAAATCTTTATCTGCGTCCAGTATAACAGAAAAATCTTTGCTTACCGTGTTGTCAACATTAATCAATATCCCGAATTTACACTTAGAAACTAAACAGTATCCAATCAGTTGACTCAGATCCTTTAACCCCAATCTCTTAATTTTTTTAACTTCAAAAATAATGATTTCAAAAGCGCCGTTTTCCAAGTTTTCGACTAGTATTGATATGTCAAGACGTAATCTATGGACTGATTTCCCAAAATGATTCAATGCATGACCCGCATCATATCCGTTCACGATTAATGTTCGTATAGTCGAACCGATCTCTCCAATTAACGCCTTTACAGCAAACTTATCGGATGATGTTAAGTTGGCGCGAAATATTTGAATTAACACCTCGGCTATTTCATCATAATAATCGACTTCTAACCTGTTTTTATCTTTCATTTTCTTTTTTCCAATATTATGCATTCTTCAAACATAGGCTGCCTCACTCGCAGTCTTACGCCATCTTTACTTATTAATTTTTCATTAAAATCATCATTAACATAACCCACTAAGCATGAAAAAAAATCCCCCTCGATTAACAAGCAGGTGCCTCTATTAGGCAATCCCACTTTTATCTTCAGTTTCTTTATTTCGTCTATGTTTTCATTTATTAAATCATTATAATTACCTAATACTCGTTTTCCCTTTATCTTGCTCTTGGTGGTTGCGGCATAAATATAAGCAATTCCTTGCATGATTTGATTTATGGGGAATCCATCTGATTTAGCGAGCCCAGACAAAAGAGCGTTTCTATCTTTCTTAAATATATCTGCCAAGAAGTCGATATCACAGCCGATAAATTTATATTTCGTCTTGCGCAAGTATTCTTCTTTTTCAACAATAGCGTTAATTTCATCCTTATCCCCCTTACTAAGAATAGTGAAGGGACAAACATATTTTTTGAAATCATTTATGCTTTTAATCTTGCCATTTGATAGGCCTATTCCAAATAATTCGGCGAGATGAGTATAGTGAATAAAGTGCAAACCACGAATATAAGGCGGCAGCCAGTCACTATCCTCGTCAATATGTAGCGTGGTTCTTCCTTCTATTTTCGTCTCCTTACCAACCACTGTATTCGGCTGATCCTGCAATTCCTTATTTTCCTCAGCGGACAGTTTTTTTGCCTGAAAAACAAAACCGCCTTTTAGTAGATAATCATCTAGCGCGACCCTGATTTTAAAACCTTTTTTCCACGCACGATAATATCGATCGGTTCCACTATGTTGATTTGGATGATTCCATAAAATTTGGTCTGGAATACAACCCATTTTTAATAAAAGTCTAGCTACGCTAGAAACAAGAGCGAAGTTCTTTCCTTTAAACTCCAGGGAAACGACTTGAAAATCATGAGTGAATCATCTATGAGTAGCAGCCAGACTTCCAACCGTATCGACAAGTCCCGAGATAAACGATCTAATCATCTCTTTGTTTGTGAATGCATGTTCAAGCTTTTCTAGATTAGCGCACTCTCTAAATTCGCCGCTATGACTTAAATTTAAATCGCTTAAATCTTCTTGTAATTGCCGGCTAATATTATTAAAAATAATTTTCCATGCGGAATCAATTTTGTAGAAAACGTCAATATCATATTGAAGCTTCCATAATGGCTTAATTCTTTTCAATATATCTTCGGCTATATTGCCACCTCTCTGAGGGTTGAGTTTTAAATCGCCCCATTTTTTATAAGGGAGAACAATTTGAAGACCTCCAGACTTTAATATGCCTCCCCCGATCAGCAGACCCATTAGATAACATTTTTCTGTATTTAAGTGTGTAATCATAGTTAATTTTTAAAATATTGTTCTCTTATCGACTTGGCTATATGAAAAGCAAGTCGCACAGGTACGGCGTTACCTATCATTTTGTATTTTTGACTAACAGAAGCGCCAATAAATTTAAAATCATCTGGGAAACTTTGAAATCTTGCTATTTCTCGCACCGAATACCTTCTATTTTCCGTTGGATGAACAATCCCCGAATTCTCTGGAGTAGATGCGGCCGTTATGGTTCCCATAATCTCGCCGAAAGAGAATCTTCGATAAAAATTAGGGGATCTATATTTTTTCATTTCATTTTTAATTTTAATAAGCCGAGGAGGTAAGTGCTTTTCTGGCACGTTTTTCCACGAGCCTCCTGCTGGAATATGCTCAATTATTTTTTTTGATTGGGGCGATAATTCCCAAACTTCGTGTTTCTCGCCTTTGGGCGGCTTTTTATTTATGACGCCTCCTACCGTTAATTCATCTTTATTATGAATAGGTGCGGGAAACACAAAACCCTTATCGATATCCTTTCTAACGCCGACCATTACAACACGGTGCCTGTTTTGTGGAACACCATAATCGGCGGCATTTACAAGCTTGTAATAAAATGCGTACCCGATTTTTTTTAATTCGTACTCCATCCTTTCTGGCATTTTCCTGCCTTCGTTATCTTTTGCGCTAAGAAATCCGCGAACATTTTCTAATAAAACGATTTTCGGTTTTTTTATCTTTAAAATTTGCAATACATGTTCAAATAAAGTTCCTCTGTCATCATTCACTGACTGTCTCTTTCCAGCGTTAGAAAATGGTTGGCATGGAATTCCTGCAAGCACAATATCTGATGCGGGCAAGCTACGTTTATTTATTGTAGTTATATCTTTAATCTCAATCGGCCCAACATTTGTCTCGTAAGTTTCTTTTACTGACCGCTCAATATCATTGGCATAAATAATATCGAATCCGGCAAGATGAAAACCAAAATCCAAACCACCGCAGCCAGAGAATAAACCGATAGCTTTGGGGTTGTTTTTTTCATTTTTTTTCATTTTTGAATCCATAATAATGAGGCCTTTATTTAAAAATGAATATACTATTAGAAGTTTTGATAATCATGCCATTCCTCATAGGTTCTCGGTTATGATACTAATGATTCCAGAAGTGGAGGAGTGAAAAAAGGCGCCACTGCTTAAGATGGAGAAATACCAGTATCCAATTATGCATGTGGCGATTCTATTTTCCAAGAATTTTTTGACAAGTAATATTGGAGAATGAGCAAACTGCATGCTTGCACCAACCACATTATTATCCACAGAAACTGTGGATAACAATGTGATTAACTCTATTAAAACCTGAGGAAAAAATAAAAAATGATTCACATAAGGGTTTCCCCTTAGAGGGAGTAATCATTGTGAAATCAATCTGTTATAACGTATTTAAAAAAATTATTTTCCTGTGATTTTGAAAGAGTGATTGGCCATGCACGAGATTTAGCCTGTGTAGAAATCTGAAAACATCTTAGTGAGTTTTGCAGGCGCGCCTGGCTGTTCAGAGACTAGCTTGGGAACAAGATAGCCTGGCAATTGTTGTGCCATTTGCCAATGCAACGCCTGGGCTGTTTTTAATGCCATATCAAAATGTGCTGCCCCTTGGACTTTATCAAGCAGATTCAAATAATAAGGCATAATTCCCGCAGAAAATAATGCTTCGCTTAAATGAATTAATATCTCTGCGTGATCATTCACCCCTTTTAAAATAACAGATTGATTCAGCAATGTAATACCTGCTTTTGATAAAGACTTCATCGCATCAGTCACTGATTGATTGATTTCCTGCGGATGATTGCAATGCGTAACCAAAACAGGTTTAAGCCTGGAACCTGAAAACCAGGTGATAAATTCTGGCGTGATCCGTTCAGGCAAGAGGATAGGCATTCGGCTGTGAATACGTAATCGTTTGAGATGAGGAATTTTGCCGAGTTTTTGCGTAAAATCCGCTAGAAAATCATCATTCATGACTAAAGGATCACCCCCACTTAAAATCACTTCTGTAATCGTTTTGTCTTGCGCGATATAGGCAAAGGCTTGCGCCCAACCCGCAGTGCCGGGGTTGTTTTTAGCATACGGAAAACTACGTCTAAAACAATAACGACAATGAACACCACAAGCCCCTGCTAAAATAAGCAATACACGGCCGTGATATTTGTGTAATAACCCTGGAATAGGATTTGTTTTTGCTTCATCTAACGCATCTTGCGTGAAACCTGGGATAACATCATGTTCATCGCCTATCGGTAACACTTGGCGCAACAAAGGATCAGCCTGATTTCCTTTTTGCATGCGGGCAATAAATCCACGTGGGACTTTTAGCGGAAAAAGCGCTGCGGCTGCTTTCGCCTGGTCAAGCAAGCTCACATCAAGTTCAAGCAATTCTAATAGCTCGCGGGGGTCAGTCACCGCTTCAATTAAAGCGGCCTGCCAATGGCTTTTGGTTGTCATAAGTAATTTTTTATTTTTTATCTTTTGATTATTGAACAGAGAACGCTATTATATAGCAAAATCTATTCAAGGGGAAAAGAATGGCTGTTTATACAACAAATGAAATTCGCGGTGGTATGAAAATTATTGTCGATAATGACCCTTGCGTCATTTTAGAGAATGAATTTGTTAAACCAGGGAAAGGCCAGGCGTTTAATCGTATTAAATACCGTAACTTAAAAACAGGCCGGGTGGTTGAGCGTACCTATAAATCAGGCGAGAACCTGGAAGCGGCGGATGTTTCTGAAGTTGAAGCACAGTATCTCTATAACGATGGCACGCATTCGCACTTTATGGTGCAAGATACTTTTGAGCAATTTGTCATGACGGATGCTGAGATGGGCGATGCTAAACAATGGATTAAAGAACAAGCTATCTGCATGTTAATGTTATGGAATGGCACGCCGCTTGGAGTGACACCGCCTAATTTTGTGATTTTAAAAATTATTGAAACAGATCCAGGCATACGTGGCGATACCTCGGGCGGAGGGGGCAAGCCTGCTAAATTAGAAACAGGCGCTGTCGTGCGTGTACCTTTGTTTGTGCAAACAGGCGAGTTTATTAAAGTTGATACGCGTACAGGGGTCTATGTCTCGAGAGCAAAAGAAGAATAAAGAATGACAGCTACAAACGAAGAGTGGAGACCAACCGCTTCGATTGCCCTATTGGTTCAACGTGCCCAGATCATACATCGTATCCGTGCGTTTTTTGAAGCACGTCACGTGATAGAAGTGGAAACGCCCATTTTATCGCATGCAACGGTGACCAATCCGCACATCATGAGCATAGAAGCTTATTTTAAAAAAATAGGCTCAACAGAAAACGAAGTGTGTTATCTGCAAACATCCCCTGAATATGCAATGAAACGTTTATTAGCGGCAGGGATGGGGTCTATTTTTCAGATCACTAAATCTTTCCGTCAAGGTGAGATAGGAAGATTACATAACCCCGAGTTTAGTATGCTGGAATGGTATCGTGTGGGGTTTGATCATCATCAATTAATGGATGAACTGAGTGAATTGTTACTCGCATTACAATTCCCTCAAGCGGAGCGTATGAGCGTTGCTCAAGTTTATCAATCTTTTTTGGGAATCAATCCGCACAGCGCGACTATTTCTGAATTAAAAGACTGTGCGGCGCAATATATCCAACCGCTACCCGGGTTGCCAGAAGATAAAAACAGTTATTTAGATTTATTATTTACGCATTGTATTGAACCATCTTTAGGTTTTAATGTGCCTCTTTTTATTTATGATTTTCCAGTGTCTCAAGCAAGTTTGGCAAAAATTCGTCAGGAAAACCCGCCTGTCGCGTCTCGTTTTGAACTCTATTTCAAGGGGATAGAATTGGCAAACGGCTTTCATGAGCTACAAGATGCAAATGAACAGAGACATCGGTTCAAAAAAGAATTAGACTATCGTATAAAACATAATATAGCCAATGTTCCTATTGACGAGCATTTATTGAGCGCCTTGAGTCACGGCTTGCCTGATTGCTCAGGAGTGGCATTAGGCTTGGATCGGCTTGTGATGTTGGCTTTAGGGCAGGAAGCGATTTCAAAGGTATTAAGCTTTGCGTTTTTAAATGCTTAGTATAACCTGTTGATTATATTCTTTAATTTAAAAAACCAGGATGGCTATATTTATTATAAAAGCTAAAATCGCTTGTTTTTTGCCCATTTTTAAAGCATAATAGGTTTTTTTGTGAAAAGGTTACTTACATGACTATAGATGCCCCGCTACATGAGTCAGCAATCGATGATGATAATCATGACAATAATACACAAACGCACAGGCCTTTTGAACAAACCTCAACTCTAGGGAGTAGAATATTAAACGCAATAGGCAGCTTTGTCGGTGAAGGTGGTGGTACTATCGGTAGCGCATTTCACCTTTCGCCGATGCTGCGCCTTTGCCCGCCATTCGCCTATTTTTGTTATGCCTTCGCAGAATTTTTGAGGGGCATTTGCTATCTAATATTGTTATGTGTTCCATCTTTTACATATAGCCGATCTGAACTTCGGAGTCTTTCTTCCTTAATAGCCGGAGCTATTGCTCATTTCACTGTTACCACATGTTATGTGTTAACAGCACTGATATTTCTTGGGGTACTAGGCACTCCTCCTCTTGGATGGGTATTAGCTGCAGTGGGAACAAGTATGGGCTGGGCAAAAAACGATATAGGAAATGAAGGATGTTACTCTGGTTTATTGGTCGCAGTTGGCATGATTATACTGGCTGTCAATGCTTTTGTTTTTTCACCGATTCTTTTGCCTTCTCTCGGTATGTCCTATATTGCTGCTGCGGGTTATGCTTGTATGGTTCCGAGTCTTCTGAAGGGCGTTGCATCGGCTGTAGAAATAGTCTGCTCTTTAGGGAAAAAATTATATCAATGTTATTGTAGGCCTCAGTCCGCTAGCGATCTTTTGATAGAACAATTATCACCACCACCATCAAAATCACCGAACAGTCCATCGCTTTGTCGAGTACCTTCGCAATCCTCAACATCTTCTACTACCAATGACCCCACCCACTATGGTAATCTCATGCGTCCATTACCATCAGATGTATCCCTTGATCCGTTCTCTGAAAGCGGGACGGTAAAGGAAATGGGTAGTCTGAGTTCTAAGTAATTAAACAAGAAGATATGCAAAAATCTAAAATACTCATCATCTGGTCCAATTATTATGAAGTTCTTGCAGAGCAGCAGCTCGAAAGTTGCGTACAACTTTTAAAACAATCTCATTATGATTACGTCATAGAAACTGTCAAAGCGGGCACGTATGAAATACCTGCCGTGATAAAACACTATCATCAGCATCAACCTTTTGAGGGTTATATTCCCTTAAGTTTATTACTCAAAGGCGAGACAGATCAATACGAATTTATCTGGGACCATATTAAAGAATGCTTTATTCGATTCACGATGGAAGGTCTCGCCATAGGCAATGGGATTATTTCTGCTTCCACGATGGCGCTATTAAAATCCAGAGTTGAAAATGGTGAACGTGTTAAAGAAGCATTTAATGCGGTGGATTATTTAATAAAATTAAAAAAGAAGATGCTGAATAACATACCGTAATATTCCCTTTTTTCCGTTACGTTAAGCACTGTTACGTTAAACACCGTTACGGTAATTACCGTAACGGTGTTTAACGTAACGGAAAGAACCATTATTCTATGTTAAGCAGTATATTTGCAATCGCGTAGACGAAACTATTCTTATAAAACAGAAGAAAAATGTGGTTTAATTTTTTTTAATAATAATTTTACTATTTTTGGATTGCCTGTGATGATATCCCCACTTTCTAAATAATTATCGCCGCCATCCATATCAAAAACTAATCCACCTGCTTCTTTAATCAGTAAGATTCCTGCAGCAATGTCCCATATTTTCAACCCTTTCTCCCAAAAACCATCCAGTCGTCCACAAGCGACATACGCTAAATCAAGAGTGGCAGCACCTGGGCGGCGAATGTCACCACATAAAGGAATCATGGTTTTCATCATATCTAAATAAGCAGTGAGATGAGGTGCAGAGTGGCGGCTTGTAAAACCTGTTGCGAATAGACAATCCTCAAGTTGAGTGCGTGTGCTGACTCGAATACGCTTGTCATTGAGTCTTGCGCCTTTGCCGCGACTTGCGGTAAATAATTCTTGACGTAATGGGTCGTAGATTACGCCGTGTTCGATTTTGCCTCTGTAACGAATGCCAATAGACACTGCAAATTGCGGAAAGCCATGAATAAAATTACGCGTGCCGTCAATAGGGTCAATAATCCACGTGTACTCTTTGCCGATGGTTTCGCCACTTTCCTCTCCTATAATGCCGTGTTGAGGATGCGCTTTGCGGATAATGGCAATAATTTCTTGCTCTGCTTGTCGGTCAATATCTGTGACATAATCATTAGGTTTTTTTTGGCTGACTTGAATAGTATCAGGGCGATCAAGCGCTCGAATGATAACATTCCCTGCGGCGCGAGCGGCTTTAACAGCGATATTGAGTATAGGGTCGCGCATAATTTAATCAAAACACTCGTGCTTGTGAAAAAGAGCAAGAAAAACTTCGGCTAGCATAACAAATTTTCTGTAAGATGCCACGGGATAGTTTTAATAGGAAAAAATGAATGTTAGACAATATTCGCATTGTATTAGTCAATACCTCACACCCAGGAAATATTGGTGCGGCTGCGCGCGCCATGAAAACGATGGGTCTAAAAACGCTCTATCTGGTGGCGCCTCACGCTTTCCCGCATGATAAAGCCAACGAAATGGCAGTCGGTGCATCTGATCTATTAGATAACGCGGTTGTCGTAAATGAGTTAGCAGAAGCCATCGCAGATTGCGGTTTGGTGGTGGGGGCAAGCGCGCGTTCACGTACGATTCCCTGGCCAATGTTAACGCCTCGCGCATTTGCTGAAAAAGCAATCCCTGAAGCCATTCATCATAAAATCGCGGTGGTTTTGGGGCGGGAACAATCAGGGTTAACAAATGAAGAACTCCATTGCTGTCATTTTCATTTACAAATTCCTTGCCATCCTGATTATACTTCTTTAAATGTTGCCGCAGCCGTGCAGGTTATTGCGTATGAACTCTATATAGCGAACCTGGATAAGGATGTGCCTGAAATACGGGACTATGAGTATGCCACTGCGGAAAGCATGCAAAATTTTTATGAACATTTGGAACGTGTATTAATTGACATTGATTTTTTAAATATAAAAGCACCTCGACAGCTAATGACGCGTTTACAACGCCTGTTTAATCGCGCTAGACTGGACGCCATGGAAATTAATATCTTACGCGGGATTCTAGGGGCAGTGGAGAAAAAGAAATAGTGTTTATAAAGAAAAATGCAACGACTTTTTATATTTTTATAACGTCTATTATTTTAATCACGTGGCTTGCCTATTTTGTTCAAACAAAGATTCTTTTTTCGCCTGATGTCGGATATTTACTGCTTGCTGCTGATCAAATGCTGGCGGGCGGGCATTATGCCAAAGCATTTTTTGAAACAAATCCACCCATGATTTTATATTTATATTTTCCCGTCTGTTTATTAGCCAAGCATGCCGCTATTACTATTTTTACTGCTTTACGTTTATATATCATATCCCTTAGTCTTATTTCGGCGGCGCTAAATTTTTTTTTATTAAAAAAATTAATGAAAGAGCAAGATAAGATACTCATTTATTTTTTATTTTATACGTTACTTTTAACAATGTTATTTTTGCCTTTATTTGTTTTTGGACAGCGAGAGCATGTATTATTGATAGTAATGTTGCCGTATTTGTTTTCCGCAGCGCTGGCATTAGAAAAAAAATCGATTCCTCAATCACTTGCATTGCTCATTGGTCTTCTTGCGGGGGTTGGTTTTGCTATTAAGCCATTTTTTTTAGCCGTACCTTTTTTAATTGAGCTTTATTTTATAGTAAAGCAGCGTTCTCTATTTGCCTGGGTTAGAACCGAATCTATCGTTATTCTTTTCGTGTTAGTGAGTTATGGTGTTTCTCTCTTCATGTTCCAGCCAGAGTATATTCACATCATAACACCGTTGCTCTTTCATTATTATTTTCCCACCACTCGAGATCCTTGGAGTGCTCTCCTTACATTACCGAATGTATTATTTTGCTTATCCATGATAATAAGCTACTGTTTTATTCATCAATATGATCGTTATCCTACATTAGGCAGAGTATTATTTTTAGCATTGATAGGGATGGCTATTGCATTTTTAATTCCTCAAACACCCTGGTATTATCATGTATTGCCTGCTTTTGGTTTAAGTATTTTATTATTAGCGCACTTGGCAGGACAAATCATATCGGGGTTTTTGAGTATCTTTCTGGCATCACTAGCAGGAATAATATTATTGTTTTTGCCTTTTAATAACTGTTATCAACTGCTGAATTATATTCATCAACTTAAAAAACAGGTTCCCAGTACTCAAATCAACGCTTATTTTAGCCAGCATCAGATTCCTCAAGCGCATCGCTCTATCACGTGCTTTGGAGTTAAAACGCTCGATTGTTTTCCATTGGTTTATTTAACGAATAGTCATTATGGTTCGCGGTATCCTGCTTTCTGGTGGTTTGTCGGATTACGCACGTTAGAGAAAAATGGCCAACTTGTTGCTCAAATTCAAAATAAAAATTATTTTATTAATATTATTGCGGATGATTTGACACGGGACCATACTCAATTAGTCTTGATTAACGAAAAAGCATTTAAAGAGATTGAAAACAAGCAATTTGATATAGTACATTATTTATCAGAGAATAAGAAGTTTCGCGAGGCTTGGCGTCATTATCACTATGTAATGACGGTGTATCCTTATAAAATTTATCAGTTGAAAGGGATCTTTTGAAAAAGGCTCTTCTCAAAAAGACTAGGGAAACAGAATGGATACTAATTTTTCGATTATCATACCGACTTTTCAAGAAGCAAAAAACATTCCACTGCTAATTAAACGAATTGCAGGCGTTGATTTTGGTACACGCCATTTTGAAGTGATTCTTTCGGATGATAATAGCCAGGATGGAACAGATGAAGTGGTGCAAGCGCTAACGCCTCACTATCCCTGGTTGCGTTTATTAAAACGTCAAGGTAAAAAAGATTTAAGTCAATCTGTTATAGATGGCATCCGGGAAGCGCAATATCCTATTTGTATTACGTTAGATGCTGATTTAAGCCATCCACCCGAAAAAATTCCTGAAATGTTAGAAGCCTTGGAAAAACCTAACGTAGATTTAGTGATTGGCTCGCGTTATATTACAGGGGGTAGTAGTGATGTGCTTTGGCCTTTGTCTCGTCGATTGCTTTCTCATGCTGCTGCTTTGCTCGCGCGTTTATTGCTTGCAGTGCCTGCAAAAGATCCTTTATCAGGTTATTTAGTTTTTAGAAAAAAAACATTTTTTTCAGGTGCGCCTTTAGAACCGATTGGTTGGAAATTAGGTCTTGAATTTATTGTTAAGTGTCGCTGTAAAAATATCACAGAAATTCCTATTTATTTTTCAGAGCGTGTAATAGGCGTCAGTAAAGTGAATATGGCAGTGGGGATTAACTATATCAAACATCTTCAACGGTTAATCTGGTTTAAAATGTTCGCGTCATGAAATTACCAGTTTATTTAGATTATGCTGCAACGACACCTGTTGATCCGCGTGTTGCTGACAAAATGCTACGTTACCTTACATTCGATGGCCATTATGGTAATCCAGCTTCTATGCATCCTTATGGCCAAACGGCTAAAAAAGCAGTGGATGATGCACGTGCTCAAATCGCTGAATTAATCTATGCTGAGCCTTCCGAAATTATTTGGACGTCAGGTGCCACAGAAGCAAATAATTTAGCGTTAAAAGGTGCGGCCATGCTGCATCAGCGCAAAGGTAAACATATTATTACTTTAAAAACAGAGCATCCCTCTGTACTCGATTGTTGTCAAGAATTAGAAAAAAAAGGATTTTCAGTGACCTATCTTTCACCCAAAAAAAATGGATTGATAGATATTGATGAATTCGCTGCTGCCTTGCGAGAAGACACTATACTGGTTTCAATCATGCATATTAATAATGAAATTGGCGTCATTCAAGATATTAATGCGATTGCAAATCTCACTGCGAGTCGCGGTATTTTATTTCATGTGGATGCAGCGCAAAGCGCTGGAAAAATTCCACTGAATATGCAAAAAATGCCTGTCGATCTTTTATCAGTTTGTGCGCATAAAATTTATGGACCCAAAGGGATAGGGGCGTTATATCTACGACGGAAACCCCGAGTGCGTGTTGCGCCACAAATACACGGCGGCGGACAAGAGCAAGGCATGCGTTCCGGCACGTTACCTGTTCATCAAATTGTAGGCATGGGAGAAGCCTTTGCTATCGCCAAACAGGAAATGCAGACGGATTACACTAAACTTTTTGAACTACGGCAGCAATTTTGGCAAGGCATTGAAAAATTAAATATCATAAAAACCAATACAGATTTTTTAAATTCTTTTCCTGGCATTCTCAATATTCGTTTCTCGGATATTCCTGCGCATACATTATTAAATGCACTGCCAGACATTGCGTTTTCTGTTGGCTCCGCCTGCCACAATAGCAACGAGCCTTCACCTGTTCTGCGCGCAATAGGCTTAACAGCAGAAGAAGCATTAAGTTCGGCGCGTTTTTCACTCGGTCGTTTTACGACAGAGGAAGAAATTAACTTTGCTGCGTGGCAGATTAATGAGGTATTAATCAGTATTAAAATTAGATAAAATAGGTATGATAACTGACCCTACCGCTCCAAAGTCGACTGGTATGATTTGAGGTTGCTGTCATTTTTAACAGAAAACTACACAAGGGTTTTTGTGGCATATTTTATATCGTTTAGTATTATTATTACAATTTACGTTGTTATTCAACCGCTTAAAAAATGCCAAAATTTCTTTTTCTTAAAATATCATCTGTTCCGCCATTTATAAAATACGGATAGACGGCGGAACAAGCGGATATCGTGCTTACATTTTTATGCTAATAAATCATGCAGATTAACATTTTGATAAATTAAATCACGATAATAACTATTTTCACTCACACCATTCGCAGTCACTAAACACCAAAAAATTTGTTTTCTTGTTCCTGTTTGTTCCTTATAAACAGATTTTTTTCTTTCTAGCTCTTTTGCATATTCTTTTGTAATTAAAAAAGGCCTCTCAGTATGCTTAATTTCACAGAGGGTCACACAGTCATCGTCTCGATCAAAAACTAAATCAATTTGTACACCCTTTTTTAGCGAATTTTTCTCTGGGATATACCTCCAATCTCCATAAAACGATCCTATATTCTCCATGCTGAGAGCTTTTTTTATTAATTCAATATGCTTGAAGCAAATTGCTTCAAACGCATATCCCGCCCAAACATGCCAGGCTCCTTTTTGTATTACGGATGTCCAGTAAGAGCTAGAAGTTGAGCGAGACTTTTTACGGTAAGGCTCTATCCAATTCAAATAAAAAAGAGTATATTCGTCAATCACCCTATAATGTATTCCCCTTCTTGCATGCCCCAAGGGTAAAAATGTACTAATAAATCCAGCTTCCTCTAAATTTTTTAGTTTAAGGTTAAGACTACCGCCATCTAAAATATCTATGCTATTAATCAAATTTTCACGGCTAATACCATGCTGCTTTTTAGCAATAGTTTTAATAATCCGTATATAAGTATTCGGATCGCTATAAAGAGAGTGAAATAATTTATCGAACTCATCAAATAATAAACCGCCTTTCTGAAAACAGATGGCATTAATATTTTGCAAAATAGAACCCTTACGTAAGCTTTTTAAATAATGAGGAATCCCGCCCATTATCATATAAATTTGTAGAAGTTGTTGCTCATTAAATTCAAAGCTACGAGAACTTAAATAATGATGTGTTTCATTTAAAGTAAACGGCCGTAATGGGATATTAACTGTAATACGGTTATGCAACCCGCCTCGTGTATAAACAATTTTCTCCATCATCCAGGAAGCAGCCGACCCACACACTACTAATATTAATTTTTTACGATATGACCAACGTGTGTTCCAAAAGTATTCAAGCGCTTTTAAGAAACCTGATTTCCGAGTAGCAAGCCACGGCAGCTCGTCAAAAAATAGTATTATACGCTTATTTTCGGGCGTTTTTTCGATGGCAGCCGTGAGTTGCTTAAGTGCATCCATCCAGTTATTTTGAACAGCTATATCAATTCCTGAATAAAAAGTTTTTGATAATTGCTCAGAAAAAATTTTAAGTTGCTCACGTAAACTCCCATCATTAAGCCCTGTTTGTTCAAAAAACACGCCAGCTTGTTTATTGTAAAATTGTTTAATGAGGTATGTTTTACCTACTCTGCGCCGGCCATAAATTGCAATAAACTCAGGCGAAACAGAATCTAATGTAGATTTAAGAATTTTTAATTCTTTTTCTCTGCCAATAATAATCTCGGTCATATTATTAATAATCCATTGTGTACTGTTCCGCTATTTATAATAGTACTATATATGGCGGAACAAAGAAAATCTATGCTTGATTAAACGATATGTGATTAAAATCAAACGCTTAAAAATATCCCTCCTAAGGAAGAACCAGAAAAATGTATCCTTCATATATCATGGAAATTTAGATTGTGTTGCATCATAATAGCCATATAATTTGAAAATTAATACTGTTTATTTTTTTAATAATCTTTTTCGTCTTTGCAAGAAAAATAAACATTTATCAATATGAAAAATGTGCTAAATCACAAGGTGATTTTTTAGTTAATCATTTTTCAATATAAAGGAAATTTTTTTATGCTTCGAAAATTCTCACTATCTCATGAAAAAATCATGCGTCAACTTACAAATTCAAATGAGTATAAAACAGAAAAATATCATCGTTACAATAAAAAAGAAGCTATTCGTTTATTAACGTATGAAGAATTAAAATTTTATTTTCTTCGAATAGGTGCTGATCAAGAAGCAATAAAGCGATTTATGGCAGGGCCATCATTAAATTCATTATGTGAAATCCATCGGCTTCAGGTAACTCACATCCACGTTACAAATTATGCAATGCAAGATATAAAAAAAATGCGTAATCAATCGCCTATTTCTCCTTATTTTAATGATATTTTTCGCAAAATTGTCTTAGAAGGTCATCATGGCTATTGCTTTGAGAATAATCAACTATTACGTTATATATTGGTTAATTTGGGATACAAAGTTAAATTTTTTAACGCCCACATTATCCGTGATAATATTCCAAAACAAGACCCACAACATGTCATTTTAGAGGTCGAAATTAACGGTATAGAATATGTAGTTGATGCAGGATATGGTGGAGTGGCACCCATTGCTGTGATTAAATTTCAATTCAACGCGGAACAATCAGGTGCTGGCAAACCCTGGGCGACAACAGTTGAATCAGGCAATGAATATAAACTAAGTTTATCATCCTATAAGTTTGATGGTGTCCATGAAAAAAAAGGTTTCATTCTTTCTCATCAATATCCTCCTTCCACTGAATTAGATAAAAATTGGAAAGCACTTTATATCTTTCAAAAAAAGTATTGTAATGTAAATGAATATAAAGTTGCTAATTATCGCGTATCTAAAAATGAAAAATTAACGCCGTTTCGTACTAAGTTATTTGAAACAGCTTTTACTGATGATATTCGTATTTCTTTGACGCAAGATGAATTAGTTATCACCAAAGCAGGAAAAATAATTTTATCGCTTCCTATTACAAGCGAACAGGAATATAAGGAATGCTTAGTTAAGTATTTAGGATATTCCGAACAGCAAATGACAAAAATGGATAAGATTCATGAGCGTGTTGAGTTTGCTAAAAGATGTAGGTGAGCGCAGTATTGATTGTAATCTAGCTCAAATCGAAAAGCTGAGCGCATTTGTTATGGTCGCAAACATATAACAACTTACTTCGCGGCACTTAGCATTGTATACCTGTTAATTGAGTTAGTGAAGGATTGCGCGATAGGTAAAGGGAATGTATTAAAAAGTGCTATGGAAACTGCAAAATCAGATTTTAATCTTAATACCCAAAAAGGAGTATTAGAGTTTATTGGAAATAGGGGGCTGGAATCGCCTTGCTTCATTAATTCAAAAAAATGGGAAAAGAACCCTAAACCCAATCATCCGATAATGGTGGATGCTTATAATTTTTATTCGGGCTTTATTTATGGCTATATCGCTTTTTTCTATCAGCCCGTAACTAAGAAATGGATTATTAAATCTTTTAAAAAGAATAGTAAGCCTGATATAAGAAATCTAGCATTTAAAGAAGCATTAATTAAGTTACAAAATCAGAGTTAATGGGGGTTGTATGAGTAAAAAATCAATTATTTGCCCAGCTTGCGGCTCTAGCGAGGTTGCGCGCTTTGAAAAAGAAAGTTTTAGCCAATTAACGCTAGGGTCTCAATTCTCCTTCAAAGAAATTAATTATAAATGTAATGCCTGTCAGGAAGAAGGTGACTTTCTTGCTGAAACCGATAAAAATTATCTGGTTGCCCAAAAAGAAGCGCAAGGTAATTTAGTTAAGCAACTTTTAGAGACTATGCATAGTATGGGTATCACTATGGCGATGTTCGAGCGAGTATTTGAATTACCTACAAGAACTTTAACGAGATGGAAAAATGGTGACTTCTCATCAAGCGCGCTTGCCTTGCTCCGCATAGTCACTACTTACCCTTGGATTATAGAAGTTGCAGAAAACAAATTTGAAAAAACATATTCCAAATTTGCAGTTGTAACATCTGCAGCTCAAGAATTTAAAAATGACAGTATAATTAAGCCTGCTATGCAGCCAAAAATTCCAGAAAAAAATATGAATTCATCAGCAATTTTTTTTATTAGTGTGAATAATTCACAAGCCAGCGAAAAATCTGTGAGACCATCAGTAGTGGCTGGAGGATAAATGAAATTTCTTGATGCCAATTTTTGTGATGATATTCGGCAAGAGATAAATAATAAGATTTCACTAATGGGTTTATATAACGACCGAATAGTTTTACATATTAAAAATCAAAACGAGATTAGCTGGCCGCAGCCAATTAATTTATCTGCGCTTTTGCGGTTTTCAATTAAAAAATATGAAGAACGACCTGATCGCTTTGAGTTTGAATATTTTTTAAATAAAAAAAATATTGTCAAAATAGCGGGGGAGCTACATATTAATACTATCGATAGATTTCAATTAATAATAAATGGAACTGGCATCCCACTTGAGCGAGGAAATTTAGGTTTTTTAATCAATCTCTATGCTAGAAAAAACCTTTTGCTTTCTGAAAAAAAAGAAAAGACGATGATTATTTCGGTAACTGATGAGTAGAGTACCTTTTTTAAGTAGGCTAATTATTTTATTCAGGGGGTAAAAAAGCCATTAAAATTCGCACGGGTGGCATATTTCTATTTCGTAACCAGTTGAAACTATAAAGCGCTGGGGGTTGCATTTTCTTGAACCGCATTTTAATTTTATCTATTTCATAGATTAAATTTTTTTGATTTTCTTGCAATTCCCAAACAAAAACAGCACCTTGTTTTTTAAGCTTCTTCTCTTCAACCCAAGGGCTTATTTTTTGATTCCAATCTATATATACGGCGGGATGATCTTTTGAATAAAATGCAATATTGCCTGCTACCCAACGTGCACCCGCGATGTATTGGATAGGTGTAGAGTAGTGATGATGCCAGCTTTCTGTGATTGTAGCTGCTATGGTCTTACCTGGATAATTGGCGCTGGAAGGTTCATCCGCACGTATCAACGCGACAGAATACGCTGTGACTGTGCCTGCCAGGAATACTGCCATGATGATTAAAAAACGATAGAATTTTTTGATGGTTAAATTCAAATAAGGCTGTAACCAGGCAATTAAAATCAAGCCCCATAGCGATAATAAGGGCTGTCCCCAACCTGCACGTAATTTAATGCCTGTGATGGCGGCTAATAAAACCGTTAATAAGAATGGCCCCATTCCTACAAAAAATAAAAATTGTTTATGGAATTGCGTAAGAGGATAAATAGGGATTTGTGTAGCAGGTCTTTTTGAACCTGAAATAAATAGTAATACTATTAAAAATAAAGTGGGGATAATTACCTCAAATATTTGCCAAACAAACTGGGCAGGAAAAAATAAATGGTTAACCCAGGTCGGCGCGCTTGCGACTCTATCGAATGCATAGTTCAGCGTAATAAAATCATGCGAAAATAACCAAAAAATATGTGGCGTGATAATCGCAATAAAAACTGATAATCCTATATATAACGTTGGTTTTTTAAATTGTTCTCGTCCTGTTGGATTAAATAATAGAAAGAGAAACAGGGAGAATAGTAACATGATGGTGTAATACTTCGTCATCATGCCAAGGCCAGCAAACAAGCCTGTCAGTAACCAATCACGAAATTTATTTCTCGTTAATGCGTGATAAAAAAATAAAGTCGTTAATGCCCAGATAGAAAGTTCGAGGGTGTTGTCGTTGAAATCAATGGCATGAAAATTATAATATTGCATGCCTTCCAATAAGAGTACAGCAAGTAGTGCATAGACAGGCGACAACATTTTTTTGCCTAATTGCCAGATAGCCCAAAAACAAATAGCTACAGAAAGCTGACTAAAAAGATAAATTGCCCAGCCTGTTGACCCATCTATTTTCAATGCCAGCGCTGTTAACCAACCATTCATGAAAGGGTTTTTATCATATCCCCATTCTAATTGATGCCCCCAAATAGCACCTTCGATGGAATCCATCGGGAGATTAAACCGTATTAGAAGGGGGGCGAGCGTCCACACAACCACGTGTAAAAAAGTAAACGCAAAAAACCAGCGAGTCATACTACTGTTTTTTATCAGTTGCGTGGACATTGTATTTGCTCATTTAATTTTGAGTCAGCAACGAGCTATGACACCAACTCTAGCAGCAATTTATTCATCCGTTGTACAAAAGCCGCAGGGTCTTTTAATTGACCGCCTTCCGCGAGTACAGCTTGATCAAATAAAATCTGTGTCCATTCTTTGAATCGTTCAGCTTCTTTTTCTTCTTTTAAAAATTTCACTAAAGAATGTGTTGGGTTTAATTCAAAAATAGGTTTGATCTCACCGACTTCTTGTCCAGCGGCTTTCAATAAGCGTTGCAATTGCATGCCCATATCATTTTCATCTGCAACCAGGCAAGAAGGCGAACTCGTCAAACGATGTGAAATACGCACCTCTTTGACTTGGTCACCCAAGACTTCTTTCACACGTTGAATAATATCAACGAATTCTTCTTTCACTTGCTCTTCTTGTTTTTTTTGTTCTTCTTTCACGGCTTTATCTTCTTCACCGCTTATTTCATCTAAATTCACATCGCCTTTTGCGACAGATTGCAAATGCTTGCCTTCGACTTCAACCAAATGTCCCACTAACCATTCGTCTATTCGATCAGACAGTAATAAAACTTCTATATTATTTTTTCGGAAAATTTCCAAATGTGGGCTTGCTTTGGCCGCATTAAAAGATTCCGCAGTCATATAATAAATTTTCTTTTGTTCTGGTTTCATTCGACTAATATAGTCATCAAATGAGACTGTTTGTAAGGGCGAATCTGTTTGAGTCGATGAGAAACGTAACAATTTTGCAATACGTATGCGATTAGAAAAATCTTCTGCAGGGCCTTCCTTGAGTACATTTCCAAATTGTTTCCAAAAGAGAGTGTATTTCTCAGGGTCGTCTTTCACAAGTTTATCTAACATATCTAACGTGCGTTTTACCAATGCGCTACGCAACTTTGTCATGGTGGGGTTATCTTGTAAAATTTCACGCGAAATATTGAGTGGTAACGCGGTGGTATCCACAATACCCCGTACAAATCGCAAATAAGAAGGCATGAATTGTTCGACTTTATCCATGATAAAAATACGCTGTACATACAGTTTCAAACCGCGTTGATGTTGCTGCTGCCAAAGATCGTGAGGTGCGCGAGAAGGAATATAAAGTAAGCTAATATAATCCAGTCCAGTTCCTTCCACTTGATTATGCGACCACACTAACGGATCTTCAAAATCATGGGAAATATGTTTGTAATGTTCTTTATATTGCTCATCTGTAATTGTATTTTTAGGGAGTACCCATAATGCAGTAGCGCGATTCACTGCTTCCCATTGGATTTCTTTTTCCTTTTTTTCAGTTTCTTTATCATCTTCTTCTGCCTTTGTATGCATTAAAATAGGCAAGCTGATATGGTCTGAGTATTTGGTAATAATGCTGCGTAAGCGCCAGTCATTCAAAAACTCATCTTCGTTTTCTTTGATATGTAAAATAATTTCAGTACCTCGAGTCGGTTTTTCTATATTCGCAATCGTATAATCGCCTTCGCCATTGGATTCCCACGTCACACCCTGTTCTTGTGTTGCCCCTGCTCGGCGAGTATTCACCGTCACTTTATCGGCGATGATAAAAGAAGAATAAAAACCCACGCCGAATTGCCCAATTAAGTGCGAGTCTTTCTTTTGATCTCCTGTGAGATGTGCCAGGAAATCACGCGTGCCTGATTTTGCGATAGTTCCTAAATTTTCAACTACTTCCTCTCGGTTCATGCCGATGCCATTGTCGCTGACAGTAATCGTGCGTGCTTTTTCATCAAAACTGACATGGATTTTGAGTTCTGCATCGTTTTCATAGAGCGCAGGATCTGAGAGAGCCTCAAAACGTAATTTGTCGGCGGCGTCAGAGGCATTCGAGATCAATTCGCGTAGGAATATCTCTTTATTGCTATATAACGAATGAACAACGATATTGAGTAATTGTTTCACTTCTGCTTGGAAATGAAGTTTTTCGGGTTGGGCTGTTGCCATGTAATAACACTCCTAGGAATCTGTTAAAGATTTCTAGGATATGGGGACGAGATGGGGATATTTCAAGTCACGATGGCTAGTACTCAAAGATTTTTATCGTATTTTATCGTCTGAGCTTTATATTTTCGTGTTTTATAGCTTTACTAATATGCACTATATCCTTCAAAGCCTTTGCAAGAATATTTTTGGTTGTTGGTGGAGAAGAGAAAAACCGCGAGAAGACATTTTTCATTGACATTTTTTGAGGCATGAATGTTTTTTCAGCCTTTTCTGTTTGTGTCAAATAACCAGACATAGCAGTGTGAAGATCCTCGATGTCGATTTTTTTATCTTTATATTTCTGAATGGCTTCGAGCGCATTATTCATAGAGGCTAGTTCCAATTTTTTAAAATGATGGTCTTGCTTCTCATCCTCATTCAATTTGTTATTATTTTGGTGAGAAATTACATTTTCAGATACAAGTGATCGGCTTAATTCCTTTCTTTTTTTTTGTATCGCAGTTTCTATGTCGTGTATTGTTGGCTTTCTTGAATTGCCCATAATAAATACTCCTCTATTAAAATCGACTATATTTTGAGTATAGCGGCTTAATTCAATTTTGCTGAGAGGCTAGAAATATAAATATATTCAACCAGTTATAGAATTATTGGTCATATAGTACTATAATATAGCGTTCCTAAAAATGGGAATATTCATTCAACTGTGTCATTCCCGCGAAGGCGGGAACCTATTCTCACGTGTGACTAAACCTGCCTTAGTAATGGAAATTATTTTACTAAAGTCAGTCTAGCTACAGGGCAAAATGGGTTCCCGCCTTCGCGGGAATGACACAGTTAAATGAATATTCTCCTGAAAATAGCGAAGGAAATAATATGAAAGCCAAAGTTTTTTAGGAATACCTAAAGAAGCCGCCAGATAAAAATGAAATAGCCGAAATTGAAAAATCCGCAAAACTGGAAGTAGAATGCTTGCAGTTATTAAAAAAGAATATTTCTAAGGCTGTAAAAAATGAAAGTTCTTTTAAAAAACGAGCGAGTAACGCTTAGCGATTTTCATACTGGTACTATGCCATGTTAGATATGTCATCCTGACTTGGCGTTGCCCTCGTGCACTTTGATCTGCTACAATCTATTCTATTATTCAATCGTTTAAAAGAGGGCAGTATGTTTAAATATATTTCCGCATTTTTATTGCTGACTGTTTCTGCTAATGTGGTTGCTTCTAGTAAAATGCTCGCTAACTATGAAGACGTCGTAAAAGCCATTAGCCATGGTGAACGTTTGCAAGCCGTGGCTAACTTTAACACGTGCTTGCCAGCAGCCGATGATCCTATTCAATTAGGTACAATCACTTTCGAGCATTTTCTTGTTTACAGCGCAGAAAAAAATGGCAAAAAAATGGATGTCATCGGCACATCGAATACTATTCTCCTTCATAAGAATAACGAGGGCTATCAATTTGAATATGTTAAGGCACGTATTTTTTCTGACAATTCAGTAGAAATTTTTCAGCAATATTTAAACCCCAAAAATTATTCTCCTTTCAAAAAAGGCTCTTCTTTTACATGTCGTTTAAACAATAAAAAAGACTCGTTAGATGGAGTGGCTTTCTATGTTATCAGCAGTGGAATGTAAGCCAGTAGAAATGTATTACCAGAAAACGCCGAAGAAGAAATCAGGATGGTGATATAATTTGAAGTCGCCGAGTAGAGGAAATAGAATAAAGAGCATGGATATTAATCAAATAACCGCGATTGTCCAGCAGGGTGAATCACATAATATCGAATTTAAAAAGTCTACTGCTCAATTGAAATCAGCGTTTGAAACAGCTTGTGCATTTTTAAATGGACAGGGTGGTGTCGTATTAATGGGTGTTTCTGATAAGGGTAAAATAATCGGTCAGAGTGTCACAGACAATACCCGTCAAGAAATTGCGAGAGAGATTAAAAAAATTGAACCCTCTGTATTTATTGATGTTGATTATGCTCCTATTGAAAATAATAAATTTATTATTGTGCTTGAAGTAAGTATCGGCCACCATGCCCCGTATATTTATGCTGGTCGTCCTTATGAGCGTATTCAGTCATCAACAGTATCGATGTCGCAGCATCTTTATGAGCAATTACTGGTTCGTCGCGGGCAGTTAAATCATACTTGGGAAGAGCAACCTGCTCAAGGCTACGGATTAGATTTACTTGATCATGAAGAGATTCGGCGTACTATTAAAGAGGGCGTGGATAATCATAGAATTAGCGTTGAAGTGCTTCAATATGATATCAAACAGATATTAAGTAATTTTAATTTATTAAGAGATAACCAGTTAATCAATGCGGCAGTTGTTCTGTATGCCAAAGATGTTTTACCAAATTACGCCCATTGTATGATAAGAATGGCTAGATTTATGGGTGTTGATAAGTCGGGTGATTTTATGGATAACCAGCGCGTGTATGGTAATGCTTTTCATTTAATGTTGGCAGCCCATGAATTTGCTCGGCGCCATCTTCCTATTGCCAGTTTTTTTGAGCCAGGAAAAATGCAGCGCATCGATCAGCCTGCTGTCCCACCCCTTGCATTAAGAGAAGCATTACTTAATGCAATTGCACATAGGGATTATACAAACCGTTCTGCATCGCTCGCTTTATCTATTTTTGATGATAGATTGGAAATATGGAGTAATGGTGAACTTACACGGGAGCTTACTATTGATGATTTAAGAAAAGCACATCAGTCCTACCCTCGAAATGAAAAAATGGCGACTGTTTTCTATAAAAGAGGTTGGGTTGAAGGATGGGGAACGGGAACAGTACGTATGCTTGGGTATTGTCAAAAAAACGGCACGCCTGATCCAGAGTTTATAGAATACTCAGGTGGATTTGCAGTCGTTTTTCATTTTAAAGAACCCATGGGAGAGATTTTAAAACCAGTCAAAAATTTACTACTTGAATTAACGCCTCGCCAAAAGAAGATTATTGAAATTCTTAATTCAGAGGAAGAAATGAAAATAAAAGACATTATTCAACGAATTAAAGAGCCACCAGCAGAAAGAACCCTGCGTGATGATTTAGCTGTTCTTAAGAAAAAAGGGTTTATCCAATCGAGCGGACATGCTCGTACAACAACGTGGTTTATTATTAAAAAAACTTGAGGCGGTTTGCGGCGGTTTGCAGCGGTTTGCGGCGGTTTGCGGCGGTTTATATCCATCATCTTATGGGGTTGGGGATTTAGCCAGCCTCGGCAAATCCCCGTGATGACCCACAGCATAACTCGCTAGCCAATTCTTAATAAATGGAAAATGATTTGTCATCGTTAAACCCAAATGACGAATATGTTGTAATGATTTTTTATCGCTGGCGAATAAACGTTTTAATCCTTCAATGAAAGCCAGCATCAGAAGCGTATCGCTTTTACGCCAACGTTCGTATCGGCGTAATGTAGATAAGCTTGCAAAATCACGATTTTTTTTGTGTGCATCAATAATCACTTCTGCCAATGTTGCAGCATCCAGTAATCCTAAATTAACACCTTGACCTGCCAAGGGATGAATCGTGTGTGCTGCATCGCCTATGAGGGCTAAACGCGATTTTACATATTTTTTCGCATGGCGCATACGTAATGGAAAAGAATGACGTGGGGTAGCTGTTATAATAGTTCCTAATTTATTTTCAAACTCAGCACTGATTATTTTAGAAAAAGTATCATCGTCTAATGACAATAAATACGCGGCATAATCAGGCACCGCAGACCAAACGATTGAACAATGATGTGGATCATCTAAAGGCAAAAATGCCAAGGGCCCTTGTGGTAAAAATCGCTGCCAGGCGGTTGCCTGATGTGAAAGTGCTGTTTTGACAGTGGCTACAATCGCCGTGTGTTCATAATCCCATTCTGTTAATTCAATCTTCGCACATCTGCGCACCCAAGACTCTGCGCCATCTGCTGCAATCAGTAATTTTGTGGAGAATGTTTTATTATCCTCTGTGATTAATTCTATAGAATCTGATTTTTCTTGCATCGTATTGATTTGAAGAGGACAGAGAAAATCTATATTTTTATAATCCTGGAAATGCGCTAATAAACTTGAGCGAATCACGCTATCTTCAATAATATAACCTAGAAATATCTCATCTAACGATGAAGCATCAAAATGAATTTCGCCTTTGCTGATTGCATCCCATACGTGCATATCAGAATAACCACGCACTCGTTTTGATTGAATGGATTCCCAACAATGTAAATTTTGAAAAATAGTTTTAGAGGTGAGAGAAAGAGCGCTAACGCGATGATCATATTGTTTCGGGCTATTCGTAAAAACAGGTAAGCTTTTCTCAATAATGCCTATTTTTAAAGATGTTTCACGAGCGAGTGCTAACGCTGTTGTTGCGCCGACAATGCCACTACCTATAATAATAATGTCGTACATATAGTGTTTTTACTTTTTATTAAAACGGCAAAACCAACTCTGGCTTTACGGATAACAATAATTCACGAAATGCTTCTTGAATTCTTAATAATACTTTTTCACTCTCTGCTTCAAAACGCAAGACCAGGCAAGGGGTCGTGTTCGATGATCGTATCAACCCCCATCCATCTGAGAAATTCACCCGCAAACCATCAATCGTAATATGTTCAGCCAAATTAAAATTTGCTTGTTTAATTATTTTTTCCATCAAAGATATTTTTTCATGTTCATCCACATCAATTTTTAATTCTGGCGTATTGATACTATCAGGAATCGCATCAAATAATTCACCGCATGTTTGCTCTGCATCTGCCAAAATCTTTAATAAACGCACACCTGCGTAAATCGCATCATCAAATCCATACCATTGATCTTTAAAAAAGAGATGGCCACTCATCTCGCCTGCCAGCGCTGCCTGAACTTCTGCTGATTTAGATTTAATCAGCGAATGCCCTGTTTTCCACATCACAGGTTCACCGTGATGATCACGAATAAATTTTGCTAAATGGTGAGTACATTTCACATCATAAATAATTTTCGCGCCTGGAAGACGGGAAAGCACTTCTTTTGAAAATAGCATTAACTGGCGATCAGGCCATATCACATCACCCCGATCTGTCACCACCCCCAACCGATCACCATCACCATCAAACGCTAAACCGACATCCGATTGCGTTTTTTTGACAGTCGTAATTAAATCTTGCAAGTTTTTTAATTGGCTTGGATCAGGATGATGATTAGGAAAACGTCCATCGACATCACAAAATAACTCATGGACTTCACAGCCTAATTGCCGAAATAATGCGGGTGCAACAGCACCTGCAATGCCATTGCCACAATCAATAACCACTTTCAATGGCCGTGCTAGTTTAAAATCACGCACGATATGTGTTATATATCGCTGAGTAATTTCCAGAGTAGTTAATTTTCCCGAACCTGACAGGAAATTATTTTCTATGATACGGTGATAGATATTTTTAATTTCTGCATCCGCCAGTGTCTGGCCGTTGATCATCATTTTTAAGCCATTATAATTTGACGGATTATGGCTACCTGTTAACATCACGCCTGATCGAGTTTCTGAAACATGCGCAGCATAATAAAGTAATGGCGTTGGCACCATTCCCAAATCAATGACATCGCAGCCTGTGGCTAATACACCGTTACATAAAGCAGAGACTAATGATGGCCCTGACAAACGACCATCCCGCCCGACTACTATAGAATGCTCGCCTTTTTCGATGACTAACGAACCCAACACCTGACCTATCGCATACACGCTTTCTTCCGTCAGCGTGTCACCCACGATACCGCGAATATCATAAGCACGAAAAATAGAAAAATCTATTGAGGCCATTGTTATTGTTTTCCTGAAGAACCAAATCCACCCACACCGCGTGCTGTCTCATTGAATTCATCCACAATAGATAAATTAACACGCGCGATCGGTAAAAAAACTAATTGAGCAATACGATCACCAGGCTCTATCGTATATTTATCTTGACTACGATTCCAGCAGGAAATCATTAAAGGCCCTTGATAATCCGCATCAATCAACCCGACAAGATTCCCTAATACGATCCCGTGCTTATGTCCTAGACCTGAGCGAGGTAAAATAACTGCCGCGAGATGGGGGTCGCCGATATGGATTGCAATTCCTGTTGGAATAAGACGTGTTTCATTCGGTTGCAAAATAAGCGCGTCATCTAAACAAGCGCGCAGATCCATACCCGCCGAATCGGATGTTTCATAACGCGGTAAAGGATAATCTGTACCTATACGTTTATCTAAAATTTTAACTTGAATATCTTGCAGCATCCGCGTTACTCCTGAAAAAATGAAGATTTAAAAATGCGATTAATTCGCGAGCTAATTTCTGTTTAGACATTTTTGCAAACTCGTGTTGCTGATCTTTCCACACTACTGTGACTGCATTATCGTCACTGCCCATCCCAACCCCATCACCTACTTTATTTGCAATAATCATATCTAATTTTTTATTCGTTAATTTAGCTTTGGCATTGGCTATGACATTTTCTGTTTCTGCAGAAAACCCCACCACAAATGGTTTTTTCTTTAACAAGGCAACACTTGAAACAATATCGGGATTACGTTCTAACTCAAGCATGAATGTCTCGGCTGTTTTTGGGATTTTCTGTGGGGATATTTTTTTACAGGAATAATCACCCACTGCTGCTACACTTAAAAATAAATCACAATCAGCAACGTGCGACATCACAGCAGAGAACATCTCTTTCGCAGTAGTGACAGAAATTTTTTTCGTATGTAAAGGTGTAGGTAAAGCAACAGGGCCACTGATTAATACTACATGAGCACCTGCCTCTGTTGCCGCCTCTGCTAACGCATAACCCATTTTTCCTGAGCTTGCATTGGTAATAAATCGAATAGGGTCAATGAATTCATGCGTAGGCCCTGCTGTAATCATTATGTTCTTCCCATGCAAACAACCTGTTTGAAATAACGCGATGACTTTATCTACTAATTCGATAGGCTCTAGCATTCGCCCAAAACCCATATCTCCACATGCTTGGCTACCTTCTGCGGGTCCGAAAATATGAATGCCTTTTGCTTGTACTGCTTGAACATTTGCTTGTGTGGCTATATTATTCCACATGCTTTGATTCATAGCGGGTGCTAAAGCGATAGGTGCTTTTGTCACAAGACACAATGTCGTCAAAAGATCAGAAGCTTCGCCCTGCAATAATCTTGCCATACAATCCGCACTGGCTGGCGCAATCAAAATGACGTCTGCCCATCGCCCAAGCTCAATATGACCCATCGCCGCTTCTGCTTTTAAATCAAATAAGTCGTCATGCACAGGATTGCCAGAAACCGCTTGCATCGTTAAAGGAGTTATAAACTGTTTGGCATTGTGGGTCATGACAACGCGCACTTCTGCACCTGCTTCACGTAGCCGCCGTACCAAATCCGCACTTTTATACGCTGCAATACCGCCTGTCACACCTAAAAGGATTTGTTTGTGTAACAAATGCTGCTTCATCTGACCATCCTAATCACTCACGGAGATTTTATAATGAAAATTGCTCATTGGCCTGTGGCCGAACGCCCACGAGAAAAATTATTACGCTATGGTGTGCAAAATATATCAGATGCTGAGCTATTGGCAATATTTATTTGTACAGGAACTCGTGGCAAGACAGCGCTCGATATTGGCCGCGAGCTATTAAATGAGTATGGAGGGTTAAAAAAGATAATAGATTCAGAGCCAGAACAGCTTTTCAAAAAGAAAGGGTTTGGCAAAGCAAAATATGCCACATTGAAAGCAGCCATTGAATTGGGCCGTCGCTACCTGGAAGCAGATCTTCCCGAAGGCGAAATTTTGTCCAATAGCTATCTCACCAAGCGGTTTTTAGCGAATCGTCTTCAAGATTACCCACACGAAGTTTTTGGCTGCTTATTTTTAGATAATCAGAATCGGATGATATGTTTTGAAGAAATGTTCCATGGCACTATTAACCAAGCGAACATCTATCCCCGAGAACTCGTAAAACGCGGCTTAAAGCATAACGCCGCGAAAGTAATCTTGGCGCATAACCATCCCTCAGGCAACCCTACCCCTAGCCAGGCGGATCGAGAAGTTACCCAATTATTACAACAAACCTTGGCGTTGGTGGCTATTCAGTTGATAGACCATATCGTGATAGGCAATAACCGAACCCTCTCTTTTGCGGAAACAGGGTTGCTTTGACCGTTTTAATGATTGCTTTCTAATATGAATCCTGATATAAATCGCGGCTTGGCTGAATGATAGAACAATTAAATTGGAACAATCAGATTAAAAATCGGAGAATATATGTCCAGAGTGTGTCAGGTAACAGGAAAGCGTCCAATGTCAGGGAATAATGTATCCCACGCTAACAATAAAACGAGACGTCGTTTTCTTCCCAATCTTCAGAAACATCGTTTTTGGTCAGAAATCAAAAAGTGTTTTGTAACATTGCGCGTTAGCACTAAGGGAATGCGTATTATTGATAGAGATGGCATTGATCAAGTGTTAAAGAATATTAAAGAACGCGAAGCAACAGAAGGTAGGGCGTCCTAATGCGCGATAAAATTAAAATGGTTTCGACTGGTTTGACAAAAGAAGGCAAAAAAACGGGTACGTTTCGTACTACTACCAAAAATAAAAAGACTTCTACTGAAAAACGCAAACAAAAACACTTTGATAAACGCGCCTATAACTCAGAATCTGGCAAATCAGGGATGCATGTGCTGTTTGAAGAAGGGAAGATATAACATGTTGATTTTAATATATTTTACTCCATGTTTAAAATGTTAATAGCGTTTTCACGAAAAACTTTTTATAATAAAATTAATGTGTAAAGACAAATAACCAGGGGACATAACCAATGGCTATACATACATTTAATGCAATAACCTATTCAAATAAACTGGCAAATGCAGGACTTGATAAAAAAATAGCCGATGTCCAGGCAGAAGAATTGTCTAATATAATAAATAATGATCTTGTCACTAAACATTATTTTAGAGAACATTTAGACAATAGGCTTAATGCGCTACTGTTAAGAATTGGCGGAATGTTAGTCGCAGCTGTTGGAATTCTTTTCGTCCTTCTTAAATACCATTCTTGATCGTGTGGCTTTTGTAAAAGATATTTTATTCACCTTATCTTAACAAGCAACAACAAAACTTCCTGCTCTTCTATTTTATAAATCAGACGTAATACATTAGCGGTTTCACTATAGAGACCCGTCATCCCATTAATTTTATTCGCGCCAGGGGGGCGTGGATTAACAGATAGTGCTTCAGCTAATTTAATCACTATTTTTTTTTGTTTAACGGGTAACTGTTTAATTTGTTGTGCAGCCGTTGGTGAAATTTTTATATGGTAAGGGTTTGACACGGTTTATACGCCTATATCTTCTCTCAATTGATCTAAAGTCATTGTTCCAACGCTGCGCACTTCTTTTAACACATTGATTGCATCGCGTAGATCATGTCTGTCTTGTGTTTCCTGTAATAATATCAAATCTTCCAGAGGAACAATCGCGGCTATTTCTTTGCCACGACGAGTTAATATCACTCTTTCTTTACTATGTACTACACGGTTAATTAAATCTGTAAATTGTTCCTTTGCATCCAGCGTATTCAAAACAGTAATTGCCATATAAAATTCCATTTATTGTAGCAGTTTATCAAAAATCACAGAACACACAAATTTATGCGCTCTGTCATCATTCAATTACGCGTCCTTTTCCATTGACGCGGTGTACTTACCAACAGCAGCCAAGCTATTTAATTTGGCTCTACGATGAAAAGCAGTTTGTGCAGCGACAATATTTTTTGAGTTGCCTTGCCACAGTTTCAAAGGGTATTCTTGTAAAGCACGCGCATAAGAATAACTGAGATTCCATGGTTGGTACAGCGCAAATTGATTGATAGCATTTAAATTAGCGGTTGCTTCTTCTGAAGATTGTCCACCAGACAGAAAATTAATCGTGGGAACAGCAGCAGGGACTGTACGGCGCAACACTGTCAAGGTCGCCTGTGCAACTTGTTCCGCAGTTGCCTTAACGGAGCATTTCTTGCCATTAATGACCATACTGGGTTTTAAAATCATATATTCTAATTTAACTTTGTGCTTAAATAATGCTTTAAAAACACTATGTAATACCCGTTCAGTAATCTCAGCACAACGCTCAATTGTATGATCACTATCAATTAAAATTTCTGGCTCCACAATCGGAACAATGCCATTGACTTGGCAAATGGCCGCATAGCGCGCTAAACCTTCCGCATTGGTTTTTATAGCCAACATACTGGGTGTATTCGCCGAAATAGCATAAACAGCACGCCATTTCGCAAAACAAGCGCCTTTCGCTTTATAAGCCACCAGCCTTTCTGCCAGGCCATCTAACCCTTGCGTGACTTGTTCGTCTGCCGTATTGGCCAAGTTAACCAAACCTTTATCTACTTTGATACCCGGCAAGATGCCCAGGCTTTTTAATTTTTCTGGAAAGGGCGTACCATCCAGCGTTTTTTGTGAGAGAGTTTCTTCAAATAAAATAACCCCAGCAATATATTCACTTAAGGCAGGTGTCGTCATTAACATATCACGATAAGCACGACGTGTTTCTTCTGTGGACTCAATAGAAATATCTGCAAAACGCTTTGTGATAGTCGGAGAGCTTTCATCTGCCGCCAGAATGCCTTTGCCTTTTACCGCTATTTTTTGAATTGTTGCTTCTAATTCTTGTCTATTCGTCATAATACCCATTCCGCTTTCTTCATATTTGATAGTGGGAAAAAAGGGTAGCATAAATTTTTTTTTAGAGCGATAGAAATTATGCTATCAATATAAAAAACAAGTCTAATACGACTTCGCAAAAATAACCCGCTGGGCGCTTTTCTCTCCGCTAAAAATACAGGTTCCAGGCAGTGGATGAGTCATGGATGGAATACACCGAATCGTTACATTCAGGTCTTGTTTTATTTTTGCCTCGATTTCTACATCGCCATTCCAATGCACAGAAGCGAAACCACCTTCTGATTTTGTAAAAAATTCATAAAAATCGGTTTTATTATTGATTTCCTGTGTGTGTTGTTGCTGAAAATCACGTGCGCGTTGCAATAATTTTTGTTGCATTTCATCGAGTTTGGCTGCAACTGTCGCGAGAAATTCTGCGCGGCTTTGCGTGTAACGTTCTTTGTATTCTTGATCGCGACGCCCTACAAATACCGTGTTATTTTGGCATTCTTTCTGGCCTATTTCGAGACGAATAGGGACGCCTTTTTTTACCCAGCCCCAGGCTTTTTCGCCACCCGTCAGTTCGCGGGTATCTATTTCAACGACTAAACGTTTATCGTCATAATAAATTTGTCGTAATTCTTGCATCAATTGTTCACAATATCCCAAAATTTCCGCACGTTGTTCTTCTTTATGCAAAATAGGTAAAAGGACAATATGAGTAGGCGCTAATTTAGGCGGTAGTACTAACCCATTATCATCACTGTGTGTCATGATAAGCCCGCCAATTAAACGTGTGGAGACGCCCCACGAGGTTGTATAAGCGAACTCTTCTTGACCCTGCGCGCTTAAAAATTTTATGTTAAATGCGCGCGCAAAATTTTGTCCTAGAAAATGAGAAGTGCCTGCCTGTAACGCTTTTTTATCTTGCATCATGGCTTCAATGCAATACGTGTTCATTGCGCCAGGAAAACGCTCACTCGCCGTTTTTTCTCCTTTAATAACAGGCATGGCCATATAATCTTCCGCAAATCGTGCATAGAGATCAAAAATTTTCAATGTTTCGTTTTGCGCCTCTTCTGGAGTGGAATGCGCCGTATGGCCTTCTTGCCATAAGAATTCTGAAGTACGTAAAAATAGGCGTGTGCGCATTTCCCAACGCATGACATTGACCCATTGATTGATTAATAATGGCAAATCTCTATACGATTGTATCCAGCGTGAAAATGCTTCGCCGATAATAGTCTCCGAGGTTGGGCGAATAATATAAGGTTCTTCTAAAGGGCTGGCAGGCACTAATTTGCCTGTTTCATCGTGTGTCAAACGACAATGAGTGACAACCGCGCATTCCTTCGCAAAACCTGTGACCTGTTCTGCTTCTTTTTCCAAAAAGCTGGCGGGAATCAGCAATGGGAAATACATATTTTTATGACCCGTTGCTTTTAATTGTTCATCAATAGCGCGTTGCATATTTTCCCATAGCGCGTAGCCCCACGGCTTAATTGTCATGCAGCCACGCACAGGCGAGACTTCAGCAAGATCTGCTGCTTTTATCACTTGCTGATACCATTCGGGATAATCTTCTGCGCGTGTCGGGGTAATCGCTGTCTTGGTATTTTTTATCATTTTATTAAACCTTGAATGAGGCTGAATCAGGGGAGTATAAACTAAATAAGCGGACATAAAAATGGGGGCTTGACCTCAGTAATGAGAATTGATTTAGCCTATTCCCTTTTGTTCTCAAAAATTCCCCATGAAGAAAAAAGTGTCTTGTGTTAGGATACTGCAATTTGAGAAATAAGATAAAAAAGGTAGCAAAGACTGTGAATAAACTCGTACGATTTGATTGGGCCATTAAAAATATCTTACGCCAAAAAGCTAACTTTGGCATTTTAGAAGGGTTTTTATCGGAATTATTACAAGAACCTGTCTATATCCAGTCTTTGCTGGAAAGTGAATCGAACAGTGAACAAGCGTCTGAAAAGTTCAATCGGGTTGACTTGTTGGTAGAAACTCAAAAAAAACAAAAAATCATTATCGAAGTCCAAACCGCGAGTGAATGGGATTATTGGCACCGCATTTTATTCGGTACGTCTAAAGTAGTGACAGAGTATATTGAAAAAGGCCAACCTTATAGCGCAATCCCTAAAGTGATTTCAGTGAGTATTTTATTATTTAATTTAGGCCAGGGTACCGATTATTTATACAAAGGAGAGACGGAGTTTAAAGGGTTACGCACCCACGAAAGCTTGGTCTTTAGCGAGAACGATAAAAAAGCCTACTTAAATTTGGATTATCATCGCCCGCAAGATATTTATCCCACGTATTATCTGATTCAACTCAAGCGATTTAAAAATATTATTCAAACGGGCTTTGACGAATGGGTGTATTTATTGAAAAACGAAGCAGTGCAAGAAGGATTTAAGGCGAAAGGCATTGATCTTGCCAAGCAGAGGATGGATGTGCTGCGGTTATCAGAAAAAGAAAGGCGGGCTTATGACAGTTACATGGAGGATTTGAGCTTAGAAGCCAGTTTGATTCAGACGCGCGAAGTAGAACTTGCAGTAGCGCAGGCGTTAGGGATAGAAAAAGGTAAGGCGGAAGGGATAAAAGAAGGTATTGATCAAGGAGCAGAAAGTAAAGCCAAAGAAATAGCTCTTCGTATGTTATTAAAAAATACGCCTACTCCTTTAATTGTAGACATGACAGGCTTGACGTTGGATGAAATTGCTGAGTTGAAGAAGTAATCTAAAGTGGATTAGACGCATTTTTTGCATCGTAATCCACCCACTTATCGAACTAATGTTTGCTGACTTCGTTACCGAGAAGAGCGCCGCCAACAGCGCCAATCGCCGCCCCGACTGGCGAGCCGCCAGTCACAGCACCACCGACTAGACCCCCTGCCGCACCACCCCCTATAATACCTGTTGCTTGTTTTTGTCCTGTGGAGCATGCAGTGAGTAAACCTGTTGTTATAATCATGCTGATCGCTATCAATTTTTTCATGGCATCTTTTCTCCTGTATTGAAAATCTTGCACAGCTATTTTAGCAGATTTTCCCTAGCAAAGAGGGGAGACACGGTATTGCCCCTGGCCATGAAGGCTTAACGTCTTCCATAACCAAGGTAAATACTCAAGAATTTGAGTGTCAAGCTGCCAAGGCGGATTGATAATAGCCATTCCGCAACCATTTAAGTGTTGGGCGCTATCTTCAGGATAAATACTGAGTTCCGTAATTAAAGTAGGGCATTGAACCACTTTTTTTAAAGCACAATGAAGTTTATCTATTATTAACCTGTTTTTAATAGGATACCATAGCGCATAAACACCCGTTGCAAACTGTTTTAATAGGGTAGATAGCGTAGGAATCAAGCCATCTAACTCATTGGGTTTCTCATAAGGCGGGTCAATTAAAATTAAGCCACGGCGCTCTTTAGGCGGTAAAAAAGCTTTTAAGCCTTGATAACCATTCAATAAATGCACGTTAATACGTTTACTATCAGCAAAATAATTTTTCAATAATTGATATTCTTGAGGATGTAATTCTGTCAGTATCATCCGATCTTGTTCTCGTAAAAAATAACGCATGATATCAGGTGAGCCGGGATAATAACGTAAGATAGGCATCTCCGAATGAGTTAAATGCGCATTTACCATCTGTATGCAATTAAGATATTGCTTAATGAGCGCAGGCGGTTTTTTTATCTGAAATAATTGACTAATACCCCCTTGAAATTCTTTGCTTTTTTGTGCTTCTTCCGAAAATAGATCATAATAGCCTGCTCCCGCATGCGTATCTAAATAACAAATAGCAGTCTCTTTGCGTTGCAATGCTTGAATCAGAGAAACTAGAATACTATGTTTAAAAACATCTGTAAAACTACCCGCGTGATAACTATGACGATAATTCATATCAGTATCAGTCCCACAATGGATAATGCTCTAAATTGATCGCATCACCAAAAAATGTTTTTGTCCCCGTTACGAATGACTCTGTGTAATCGGACACATAAAAATGTTGTGTTCCTTTGCCTGTTATATTTAATAAGTGATGTTCTTCTAAATGTTTTTTCACCGATTGCGCAATAATAGGGGAAGGGTCAATAATTTCTATTGTATGCTTAAAATAAGCCGAAATTTTCTCTTTAACAACGGGATAATGTGTGCAAGCAAGAATGAGAGCATCTAAATTTTTTAAACTGGCATGTGATAAATACTCATCGAGCAGACTATCAATCACTTTATTATTGCCGAACTCCTCAATAGCTGAGGCTAACAAATTAGTCGCAAGGGAGACGAGATCAATATGACAATTTAGTTTGTCAATTTTCTTCTTATATATATTAGAATTCACTGTTTGGCGCGTACCAATTAAACCAATGTGCTTGTGCGCATGATGCGCGTGAATATGATGCATCATCGGGTCAATGACATTGATGACTATTGCACGGTTCGCAACATATTCTTTCACCAATTCATAAGCGGCAGAGGTTGCGGAATAACAGGCAATCACGATGAGTTTACAATGCTGTTTTAGTAACATATCCGCTATTTTAATGGAATACGCTTGAATAGCGCTGGTGGATTTATCACCGTAGGGCAGGTGAGCGGTATCCCCAAAGTAAATGATATTTTCACTGGGTAAATGGCTCACAATGGCGCGGGCAACAGTGAGGCCGCCGATGCCACTATCAAATATCCCAATCGGTCGTGTTGCAGAGAGTTTTGTCATAGAGATATATCATAGCGAAGAATTCAGTCTGTATATACAAATTGCTGTGCTTCTTCAAATTCTTCTGGCGTATTGATCTCCAATGTTGCATGTTCGGTGAGGCAAACTCGAATTTTAAACCCATTTTCTAATACACGTAATTGCTCTAATGACTCAATTTTTTCGAGTGGGGTTTGATCAAATGTTTTATAGGTCATTAAAAAATCACGGGTAAACGCGTAAAGACCTATATGATGATAAACAGGCGCATTTTTTTGATGAGCACGAAAATAAGGAATAGGTGAGCGCGAAAAATAAAGCGCATTATAGTAGGCATCTACAATCACTTTAACAGCACCTGGCGAAGTATAGTTAACATTCATATCCAAAGGACGAGCTAACGTGGTCATCTCAGGTAATTCACCTGCAAGATAAGGAGAAACAAGCTGTTCTAGCATACGTGGTCTAATAAAAGGTTCATCGCCTTGTAAGTTAATCACGATATCCGCATCGGGGTATTGTTCTGCAACAGCCGCCACGCGATCCGTTCCTGTCTGAATGTTTGGATCAGTCATGACAGTTTTTCCACCCACATTTTGAATAACCTGAGCGATTTCTTCGTCATCCGTTGCCACAACGACATCAGAAATTACATTACATCGCTTTGCATTTTCATAAGTCCACTGAATCATGGGTTTGCCTTGTATGGCCAATAAAGGCTTGCGCGCTAGACGAGTCGAACGGATCCGGCTTGGAATAACACAAAGAATATTCAAGAGACAAACCTCTATAAAGTAGAAAATTTGCCCATTCTAAATGAAGTGACTGCAAAAAAAAAGAAATATCAGTCATTATCCCCTTTTTTTTCTTTTATCTCACTCGGCGCAATCATAATGCACCCTCGCACAAATCGAGCATCGCCAGCAAATTTAGCGCCGCTTGCTTTATATTTTAAATTATCATAATCAAATCTATTATCCGCCTCAGCAATTTCATGAGATGGTTTTACAATATGATGACGATCAGATTTATTATGAAAATAATGAAATTTTACGTCATGCGCCATTTGACTAATCACCGTATCGAAACAAATACTATCTTTTCGTGAAAGCTCTTCAATATAAATTCGCATAATATATTCTAATTCCCGCATCTCAAATAAAGTGCTCGATACTTTTCGTGATTTGGGTGAAAAAACGTGTGTAGAAGGGTTTTGCAAGGAATAATAGATAGGTAATCGATCTGTCTCAAAATTAAAATGAGTGGGCTGCATGATAGTAGGCAAATATGTTTTTAATCCATAAGATTCCACAAATGCTTTTTGTAATGCCTCGACGGGTAGCCCATCATCCGCGCTTGTTGGCGCATAACCAGGTGCAGCGCCTAATGCGGTGACAAATAAATGGCGTGCAGTATCTGCTAAATAAGGATTAGGTTTTAGATTACGTTTTTTTTGAAACATTGAAAAAGCAAAATCATGGCTAAAATAACTTCTTCTATATTCCGTATAAGACCAAGCTAATTCATAAAAATATATTTTTAAATTTAACCACGCTTTATCCGAATAAAGCTTGTTAATCCATTTTTCTGAAAAATAAATGATACAGGAATTCCAGTTACAATCCGTTAATCCACTGTTAATAATCTCCTTAAAAACATGCCAATGTTCATACAGAGATTTGGGCGGCGGGTTTTGTACATTGAAATCTCTCTGCAAATTAGAATGATGGGTGTTACAACCAATATTAGGCAACATAAAGGCTGATCTGACACCTGACGTTGCCGTTAGAATTCCTTTGGCAGCATAAAAACGGCTGCTTTTTTTATTAAGGGTGGACGAGAAAGGAAAAAACATGCCAGGAGAATAAACTAACCAAGGAATACTAATACTTTCATCTTTTAAATCTATAAAATATTCTAATTGTTTCTCAAGTACCATACCCAAAGGAGCGCTATCCATCCCATAACCTAAATGCTTAATAATATCTTTGGGAAGGGTTGGATCGGAGAGCCTATTATATCCACCCCATTTTCCAGGAATAAATAAACTTTGAATATCCCCGATCAAATCTCCATAAGGATAATAAGCCAAATAAAGTGGAAATGTTGAATCAGGATTGAGTTCATCTATAATTTTCGCAAAGGTGGGTTCTACTTTTTTGACTCGATCACGTATATCTGCCCAATATACTTTGACTAACCCTTTGCCCTCGTCTATTTCAGTTACCATGCCACCACCGATATGATTATTATTATGCTTTAAAATTTATACCCTAATTTATTAAATAAAAATTAGAACGATGAAAAGTAGAACGCAGTTTGGCCTACCAAAAGAAAAAATTCAATGATGAGATAGGCGCTCAATTGGATGGAATAGCATGTTTCGTGGGATTTCGAAGTAATATTGAATAGAAAAGATTATGTAAGAGAGAGCGAAATACTATGCCAGCTATGCAGGCATGATGTCAATTAATGGCTGCAGCCCGTCATATACCTACATTATTTGTAAGATATATCTTACGCAAACTATAGCACATTAGCCGCATCAATTAAAACCAAAAATATATATACTGCTACAAAATTAATCTTTTCTGAAACCCTAAAATGAGGATATTTAATAATGAAGAATACAAAGGCAGTAGAAGAAGAATTGTTGCGCGTTCAAAAAGATATTCATTTTTATTTAGGACGAATCACGCGGCTACATGCGTCACTCAAACAAGAGGAAGAAAAACTCTATTTCCGATTACAACGAGAAAAAACTTTAAAAATTTCTTTAGATAAATACGGTAGACAACACGATGAATATCATGAAGAAATTTAATAATCGAATACAGGCGGGTCAGCTATTAGCCGAATGGCTGACCGCTTATCAAATTAGAAATTTTCCCACAGCGTTTTAACCCGTTTAACCTTCTCATCGGGATTATCACGCAAAGAATAAATACGTACGTATTTTTCTTGTTCTTTCTGCTGAGAAAGCGAGAGAGAGGGATGCTGCTTATCGAAATTTTGCAAATCTTGATCAATTTCACTTACGTAATTTTTAAACACAGCACGTCTCCTTATTTTCTATGTCTGGCAAATGATAGCATATTCATTTACGGACGTAGTTAATTTTAGTAAGCTCGTTAACTGGCTTATGAGAGAGTTGGTTAAAAAATGAAATGTTGGCGGGTTATTATTTTATTAGCCTTGGTTTGTGGCATAGTGGGTAGCGCCATACAGACAAGCGCTTACGCTTATTCTGCTCCCATCTATGGGAAACAAAATCTGATAGCGACACTCAATCAGCTAACTCGAGGAACGGACGCGGGTGCTGACGTGGGTATTCAAATCAAATCTATGAGTTCGGGTGAAGTGCTATTCAGCAAAAACGCACAAGACTTATTAATACCCGCGAGCGTTATGAAAATTCTCACCGCAGAAGCTGCTTTGCTTTATTTGGGGCCTAATTATACTTTTCCTACTCGCTTATCCACTGATGCATCTCAAATTAAAGGGGGTGTCATTAAGGGTAATGTTTATTTAATTCATAGTGGCGACCCTTCTTTAACGTATATGGATTTAACAGATTTATTAATCATTTTAAAATCCCAGCATATCCAAGAAATTACAGGTAACGTGTATATTGATACCACAGCTTATGATCAAGCTAATTTCGGTCCGGGTTGGATATGGCATGACAAACAATATTGTTATGCAGCGCCGATTAACGCGAGCATCATCAACCATAATTGTTTGTCATTTAAAATTGCCCCGGCAAAGGTAGCAGGACATCGAGCCAGCATTATACCCAACCCCCATTATTATTATTCTGGCATTGAAAATTCTGTCATAACGAATAAACCCAAACGTTTTCATCCCTGTTATATGCAGCTTACCCATACAGCGCGCGGTATCTCTATTAGCGGTTGTATCCCTAAAGGTCATTACGCATCAGGCGCAACCACCGTCATTCAAGATATTCTCGGTTATAATAAATCGCTGATGCATTGGTTATTTAGGCGTTATGGTATCCAAGTTAACGGCAATATTATCCCTGGTTCTGCGCCCGGTGCTTTACATGTTATTGCAGTCCATCAATCTAAGCCTTTATATTTGCTTGTCAAAGAAATGTTAAAAAAATCCGATAATGTGATCGCAGGTTCTTTATTTAAAAAGATGGGAGAACTTTATTCCAAGCAACCAGGCAGTTGGAAAAATGGCAGTGAAGCAGTCAAACAAATTCTAGCTCAAAAAGCAGATGTGAATGCCTCACAACTGACTATTCTGGATGGCTCAGGATTATCCTCAGAGAATCGTATTAAACCCGCACAAATGATGCAAGTGTTGAATTTTGCTTTTCATCATTCACAAACAAACGAGCAATTTATTTCTGCGCTGCCCATTGCTGGCGTAGACGGTACGTTAAAACATCGCTTATATAACGTAGCAAGAAGAGTATACGCTAAAACAGGCACTATATCAGGCGTTACTTCCCTTGCGGGCTATGCTATTAACAAAAATAAGGAACCACTTGCTTTTGTCATTATTGTCAATAGGCGCCATGGCAATATTTGGAAATATCGTAAAATGGAAGATGATATTGTGACAGCATTAGCAAATTATAGAACCTCCAGCTATTCTCCCTAAAATATGAATGAAATAGAAACTAAAAGGCTTGTCTTAAATAGTTTTAAAAAACACGAGAATTCTATTAAAAGTAGTAATAGGTTAGAGGATATTGAAATTTTGGCGCAACGTAGCAACGATAATATCCACACGGTTGTCTATGAAATAAATGGTCAAGGAAAAAATAATAGTAAGGATATGCTATATGAAATATCTTTTTTTAAAAAAGATGAGTTTCAAAATTTCGAATATTCATACAAGTATGATCTATCTCAGTTATCTGAAAAATATTGTTCTATGCAAGAAAATGAATTATGTATCAGGCAGATTGGCGATAGAGTATTACATTGTGAAGCTAAACCTGTTACTGATTTTACATCCGATCCAGAAAATGAAATAAATAAGCAAATCACTTTACTTAAAAATGTATTATCTAAAACGGGTGGTGTGGGCATTGCCGCGAACCAATGTCTACAACTCGATCAACCCTTAAAAATAATATTAGTCGGCATTGATTATCAAAACCAGGAACATTTGATTAAAGCAATTTCACGTTACCCCTCACTGTTGTTCCCAGAGCTGCAAGTTTATATTAACCCTATGATTATAGATATAAGTCATGAGTATGATGTTTTTCCAGAAGGATGTTTAAGTGTAACAGGCGTATTGCGTGCGCTCGTCCTAAGACCTATAACTGTAACCATTCGTTATCAAGATAGAGGGGGGCATTTTCATGAGGAACAATTCAGTGGGATGGATGCTCGTATCATGCTGCATGAAATGGATCATATTCAAAATGGTAAAGTGTATATTCAGCGAATTATAGAAGAACTCTCTCATGACCAACTCACTCAGATGAAAAAAATAGTTTCTAAAAGTCTGCCAGACTCAAAAAAAAATCCAATAATGAATGCGTTTCTATCACCATTCATTGTTTTTAAGCGAGACCAAGGCAATAAATTGATTTTTGATGAGGGCGAGCTGGCAGAAACATTAAAAAAGATGCCTGCTATTGTGCTGCATGGCATCCATAATGAATTAATGAATGAACTGTGAAAACGTATAGAGCATGTGTGATATATAAATTAATGTTAAAAAAATAATTTTTCCCCCCGAAAAAATACAAGTAATTGGTTGATTATATTGAAAAGTTAGCGTTTTATGAGCAATATCCATTAACTGAGAGGAGTAGGTTTATAGGAGAAATTAGAGAGACGACTGGAATGTTAAATTAACATTTCACATAGAATAATATATTCGCATTTCGCTAGTATATATCTGTTTGTAATGTACAAAAGTATTAAAGGTGGTGTTTAGTGGATATTAATCAAGTCATGGTGCTGATACAGCAGGGTGAGTCACATCACTTGGAATTTAAAAGATCTACCGCTCAGTTAAAAGCAGCTTTTGAAACGGTTTGTGCGTTTTTAAATGGGCAAGGTGGTATTATATTAATCGGCGTTTCTGATAATGGTCAAATAAGCGGTCAAGATGTCACAGATAACACTCGCCAGGAAATTGCACGTGAAATAAATAAGATTGAGCCATCAGCGTCAATTGAGATATTTTATTTGCTGGTAAATCATAAAAAATATGTGATTGTTATTGAAGTTGCCCCCAATAACCATGCACCTTATACGTATGATGGACGTGCTTTTGAACGTAATCAATCAACTACCCATAGGATGACGCAGCATGGCTATGAGCAATTGTTAGTTGAACGTGGGCAATTAAATCATTCGTGGGAAGAGTCAATTGCCACTAGCTATGCGATTGATGATCTTGACCTTAATGAAATTCGCTTAGCTGTTAAGCAAGGTATTGCTGCTGGACGTGTTCCAGCGACTGCGGATAATGAAACGATAGAAGGTATTTTAAAGAGTTGGAATCTTATGGAAAATGGAAGAATTAATAATGCGGCGGTCGTTTTATTTGCTAAAAATATATTGCCTCGCTACCCTCAATGTCATTTAAAATTAGGGCGATTTAGAGGAATAGATATGCTGGGAGATTTTATTGATAATAAAGAATTTTTTGGTAACGCCTTTAAAATGCTTGAAGAAGCGAATAGTTTTATCGCTCGCCACCTACCGATCGCTAGTTTTTTTGAACAGGATCGTTTTGAACGGATTGATAAACCGGCTTTGCCTACATTAGCTGTACGCGAAGCATTGATAAATGCAATTTGTCATCGTGATTATTCAAATCGAGCATCCTCAATTACATTAGCTATTTTTGATGATCGTATGGAGATATGGAATAGCGGAAAGTTACCTGCTAATTTAAAAATAGCTGATTTAAGAAAAAAGCATAAGTCAGAATCCAGAAATAAAATTATCGCAAAAGTTTTTTACGACAGAAAATATTTCGATGGATGGGGCACAGGAATTATTAAAATTTTTGATTTATGTCGTGCAAATGACGTGCCTGATCCAGAATATGAGGAGTATTCTGGAGGAGTTGAAATTCGTTTTAAATTTAGGGAGTCAATAGGTACTCCAAAAAAATCTGAGCTTGTGTTCTCCGAATATCCGTTAAGTATTCGCCAAAGAAATATCTTAAAAATTCTGATGGCAGGCACAAAAATGACTGTTGGAGAAATTACAAAAAGTATGGAAAATCCACCTTCACCACGTACAGTAGGGGATGATCTATCGTTTTTAAAAGAATCAGGATTAGTGAAACTTGAAGGTGTAGGCCGCGGAGCCAAGTGGTTTGCTGAATCAAAGCAGAAAAAATAAAGGGGCGGTAATGGGGCGGTAATGGGGCGGTAATGGGGCAGAACATTAATAACAGCATGATTTTATTGGGGTTTTAAATTTCGGTAAAATAGGGTCTGGCGGGGAGGGAAACCAGGGAAATATTAAGACTCGAGCTGATAGAAACATTAAAAAAGATGCCTGCTATTGCATTACAAGCTGTCCATAACGAGTTAATTAATGAATTGAAAAAACGTATAGAACATAGTTAAGAGTGATAACACCCAATAGCCCACTACTAAGACCAAACAAAAAATAACCCAAACCAAAACTTCTTTTAGAGTTATCAGAACGCTGTGGTTTCTTAATTAATCTCATTTCTTCCTGATATTTTTTTGTTTGAGTCAATACTTCATAAATTAACTCAGGCATTTCGGGTAACTTCTCAGACCAATACGGTAAATTTTCACGTATTCGGCAAAAGAATGCTTTTACTCCAATTTGTTTTTTAAGCCATTTTTCCAAGAAAGGCGCTGCAGTTGCCCAAAGGTCCAGCTCAGGATAAATTTGTCTCCCAACACCTTCGACATTCAGTAATGTTTTTTGTAACAAAATAAGCTGCGGTTGAATATTAATATTAAAATGATGCGCTGTTTGAAATAGCCGTAATAACAATTGCCCAAAAGAAATATCTTTTAATGGCCGTTCAAAAATAGGTTCACAGACGGCGCGAATAGCCCCTGCAAATTGATCAACACGTGTATCGTAAGATAACCATCCTGATGCCAAATGCAATTCTGCCACACGTTGATAATCCCGCTTAAAAAAAGCTAGCATATTCTCAGCCAAATAACGCTGATCTTTTGTGCTGAGCGAACCCGCAATACCAAAATCCACAGCTATATATTGTGGATTTTCTAAGTGATGAGGCGAAACAAAAATATTACCCGGATGCATATCGGCATGAAAAAAACTATCGCGAAACACTTGCGTGAAAAAAATTTCAATGCCTGTTTCCGCAAGTTTTTTCATATTAATGCCAGCGTTTTTCAACGCAGTAATATTATTTACAGGAATCCCATGTATACGTTCCATCACCAGTATAGTAGTCCGGCAATAATTCCAGTAAATTTCAGGAATATAAAGTTGATCTGAATTTTTAAAATTTCGCCGTAATTGCGAAGCGTTCGCGCCTTCTCGCATTAAATCGAGTTCTTCATGCAATGTATAAGTGATCTCTTCAACAATTTCCTTAGCCTTAAACTGACGCCCGCGAGCCCAGTAATGATCTGCGAGACGTGCGATTATTCTTAACAAATCCAAATCACGTTCGATAATTTTCCTAATATTAGGACGAAGTACCTTAATAACAACAGAACGATTATCCAATAAAGTAGCCGCATGGACTTGCGCGATAGAAGCCGAAGCCAGTGCGTGATTATCAAATTCAGAAAAAATATCAGATATAGGCGCGCCTAAGGCTGCTTCAATTATTTTTTTTGCTTCTATACTCGAAAAAGGCGGCACTTGATCTTGTAATTTTGCTAGCTCCTCTGCAATATCCTCTGGCAATAAATCACGCCGCGTTGAAAGAATTTGCCCCGCTTTAATGAAAATCGGACCCAGATTTTCTAATGCAAGGCGAATACGTACCCCTCGCGTCATTTTATTTTTTAATAACCAATACCAAGGATTAAAATATTTAAAAAATCTAAACGGATAAAACCAGGACGTTTGAAAGATAATTTCATCTAAATTATACCGCATTAAAATAAAATTAATGCGAATTAAACGGAATAATCGCTTAAAGTAGTTCATTTCTTATCTCTACTTATTTTTTCAGATAATTTTTGTATTCTCGCCTCTAACCGATCTGTGTCCATACGCAATTCATCCACATCACTATAAAAATCACACAATGCTTCACTGGGCGGAAATAAATTAGCTTCTTCATGCACATACTCATCAATATTTTCTGTCAATGTTGTACAGATACGCTTCCCAAATTGTTTAATTTTCCTTGTAAAACGGACTAATTGATGAGACCCAATATCACCCAACCCACGTGATAGATACTCTTCCCAATCAATTTCCAACTCATCAAAAAGCGCTATCACTTGCTGCCCTAATTCTAAATTGCCCTCAATAACAATGCTATTATCAGAAAAAAATTGTTTTCTATTATCCTGCGCCAAAGCGATATGTAACAGCGATAACGGCGTACCTTTAATAGTCGTATGCGGCTCAGAAAAATGGTCTGTTTTTAACAAAATATCTGATTCAGTAAACTGAAGTTGAACGGGATGTCCCCCCAATTCAATCGTGACTATTTTTCCATTTAATTTTAATAAACGCTGCCGAGATTCAGGATCTAAAGCAAGATAAGCATTGATTGCTTTAGGCAAATATTCTTCTATAAATTTATTTATTATGGAGTACATTAATATTTAAATCCTATATGCAGTGCGACAATACCACCTGCTAAATTATGATATTCAACATCTTCAAAAGCACATTCTTCTAATAAATTTTTTAAAGCTATTTGGTCAGGATGCATGCGAATAGATTCAACCAAATATTGATAACTTCTTTCATCATTCGCAATCCACCCGCCTAATTTTGGAATCAACTTAAACGAATACGCATCATATAGAGCATCCAGCAACGGTTGCGTGGGTTTAGAAAATTCCAATACCAATAACTTCCCACCAGGCTTTAACACGCGATACATAGAATGCAACGCAGCCGTTTTATCCGTGACATTTCGCAGCCCAAAAGCAATAGAAATACAATCAAAATAACCCGATGGAAATGGCAACTGCTCCGCATCTGCTTGCACAAAACCAACATTGCCCACAATACCTTGATTTAATAAATGTTCGCGGCCTTGTTGCAGCATTTTTTCATTAATATCCGCCAATACAACCCGACCTTCGTTTCCCACTTTTTTAGCAAATTGAGCCGCTAAATCGCCTGTTCCACCGGCTATATCCAAGATAATTTGTCCTGGAAGTATATGACTTTTTGCAATAGTAAATTTTTTCCATAAACGATGCAGCCCTAATGACATGACATCATTCATGAGATCATATTGATTGGCAACTGAGTGAAACACTTCAGCCACACGCTGAGCTTTTTCTTGTATAGGGATTTCTGTAAAACCAAAATGCGTGTGAGATTCATCAAGAGGTTTTTTTATCATTGGCGACACAACCGAAAATTGTCAGGCATTGTACCCTTGTCAGTAGAACGATACGGATTAATATCCAAACCCCCACGACGTGTATAACGCGCATAAACAGATAATTTTTGTGGTTTGCAATGTTCCATGATATCTAAAAACATTCTTTCAACACATTGTTCACCAAATTCAGTATGGTCACGAAAAGAAATAATATATTTTAATAAACTATCATGCAGAATTTTTTTCCCCCTATAACAAATTTGCACGCTACCCCAATCAGGTTGGCCTGTGATCAAACAATTCGATTTTAATAAATTCGAATATAAAATCTCAGAAATAATTTCCGTCTGCGTTTGCAATAAATCAGGCTTAACAAGATAAGTATCACACGCAATATCAAGCTCATCTAAGCAAATACCACTAAAAACATCTGTTTTTATAGATTTAAATGTATCCACCGATAATACAGTGACTTGCACAGGAGCTTGTATAACGTCTCCCAAGTCTCTCTGTAAAATATTAACCAATTCATTAATGCTTGAAACACGCGTATTATTAAAAGAATTGAGATAGAGTTTAAATGATTTCGCTTCAATAAGATGAGGTGATTCACAAGGAAAAATAAATTCAGCTAACGCAACAATAGGCTTTCCTTTACTATTTAACCAAGAAAGTTCATAAGCATTCCAAATATCCACACCTGTAAAAGGCAAAGAATTTGTTAAGTTAAGTTTAGATCGATTCATTTGACGCGTGATAGGAAATAATAATTCTTTTTTATACTGCGAAATATAAGCTGTTTTTTTACCAAGAGGCGCACCTTCGAGTGCATTCATACCACCAGCTCCTCTATTCTTTTCGCTTCATCGACCCTTTGTAATATTTCCCCTGCAAGCGTTAAATAAGCCACAGCGCCTTGTGATTTCTCGTCATATTGAAAAATACCCATTCCATGACTGGGCGCTTCTGCTAAACGTACATTACGTGGAATCACAGTGCGATAGATACGATCAGGAAAATGCTGAAGTAATTGCGTTGATACATCTAACGCCAGACGATTACGCCCATCGTACATCGTTCGCAATAAACCTTCGATATATAAGGCAGGATTAATAGTTGTTTGAATTTGTTTAATGGTGCTTAATAACCCTGTTAAACCCTCCAATGCAAAATATTCACATTGAATAGGAATCAAAACAGAATGCGCCGCCGCCAATGCATTGACTGTCAAAATATTCAGTGAAGGCGGGCAGTCAATAAAAACATAATCATAATTTGCAACGATAGGAGCAATCACTTGTTTTAGTTGTAATTCACGTTGCGTCATTTGCAATAATTGCATTTCAGCTACAATGAGTTCATGATTCGTTGGCAATACATCATAGCCGCCAGAAGCTGGCACGATAGCAGATGTCACTTCTACTTTATTTAATAAAACATCCTGCAATGCAGAAACGAAATGATCTTTATCAATACCGCTTCCTACCGTTGCATTACCTTGCGGATCTAAATCAATCAGCAATACCTTGCGTTTCATCATCGCAAAAGCCGCCGCAAGATTAATACTGGTTGTCGTTTTAGCGACCCCGCCTTTCTGATTCACAATCGCAATTGTTTTACCCATGCTCTATCCCTTTTTTGGGGTCCTTTGCCAAACAAACTAAATGTCGCTCCGCCTTCATTCCATGAATTATTAATTTATGCACTGCAACCAATTTGAATCTTAAAGGTATTTCTTGGATTTCCTGCTCAGGATAAATACCCTTCATTGCTAGAAATAGGCTATCAGTTGTTGCTAAATGTTGTGTTGTTTCTAACATTACCTGAATAGATGCAAAAGCGCGAGAAAGAATGCTATCAAATTTTCCCATTGGATGATAATCCTCGCAACGGGCATGAATAATTTCAACATTGTTAAGTTTTAACTCATGCACCACTTGAGTTAAAAAACGAATTTTCTTGTTATTGCTATCTATTAGCGTAAATAATTTTTTAGGATAGAACAAAGCAAGAGGAATCCCAGGTAACCCAGCGCCCGTTCCGACATCTATTATTTTTTCGCCTTTTAAATAAGGATGAATAGACAAGCTATCCAAAATATGCAAAAAAATCATTTTTTCCGGCTCAGTAATATTTGTTAAATTTACTACTTTATTCCATTGTGTTAATAAATCCAAATAACGAATCAATTGCTCTGGTATCCCAAACGACAAAGTATATTGGTTAGCGTTTAATACATCATGTAAGAAACCCAAATGTCTAAGCATCATACACACTTCCTATTTTCTGTCTTTCTTTAAGTGTACTAACAAAAGAGAAATAGCCGCAGGCGTGACACCAGGAATACGAGAGGCCATTCCGATAGTCGCAGGACGCACGTTCGCAAGCTTTTGTCGTACTTCAGTCGATAAACCAACGACATCCGCATAATCTAATTTTTCAGGCAATTTAGTTTCTTCATTACGAAGTTGTCTTGTAATTTCATCTTGCTGACGTTCAATATAACCCGCATATTTAATTTGAACTTCAATTTGTTCCGCGACTGCCAAATTCTCTACCCCTGGCCCAATCGTATCAACACCCATCAGATCTGCATAAGAAACACTAGGTCTACGTAACAAATCCTCTAAACTATATTCACGCACGAGTGGCTGCGCCAATAACATTTCAATTTGGTCACCTACCACCGTACGAGGACGCACCCACGTAGTTCGCATGCGTTCTTGCTCTGTCATAATAGCATGACGTTTCATTTCAAACGCACGCCAATGCTCCTCATCCACCAAACCTAACTCATATCCTTTAGGCATCAAGCGCAAATCAGCATTATCTTCCCGCAGCAATAAACGATATTCAGCCCGACTCGTAAACATACGATAAGGCTCAGTCGTTCCTTGCGTAATTAAATCATCAATTAATACACCTATATAAGCCTCATCACGTCGCGGCGTCCAAGATGATTTTTCCTGCGCTTGCAAAGCAGCATTCATACCTGCAATTAAACCTTGCGCCGCCGCTTCCTCATAACCTGTCGTACCATTAATTTGGCCTGCAAAAAACAAACCCGCGATGACTTTTGTTTCCAGAGAAGGTTTTAAATCACGAGGGTCAAAAAAATCATATTCAATCGCATACCCAGGACGAGTGATATGCGCGTTTTCAAAACCACGTATCGAACGCACAAATGCTAATTGAACATCAAAAGGCAAACTCGTTGAAATCCCATTCGGATAAATCTCATGCGTACTTAGCCCTTCAGGTTCAACAAAAATTTGATGAGATTCTTTATCTGCAAATCGAACGATTTTATCTTCAATAGAAGGACAATAACGAGGTCCTATTCCTTCGATCACACCCGTATACAATGGCGATTCAGCCAACCCCTCACGAATCAAATCATGCGTACGCACATTCGTATGCGTAATATAACAAGGTACTTGCTGGGGATGCTGACTAGCATCCCCAAAAAAAGAAAAGACAGGCGTAGGCGAATCACCTTCTTGTTTTTCCATCACACTAAAATCAATACTACGTCCATCAATGCGAGGCGGCGTACCTGTTTTTAATCGACCCACTCGCAAAGGCAGTTCACGTAATCTATGCGCTAAACTTTTCGCAGGCGGATCACCCGCACGCCCCCCTTCATGATTTTTCAAACCAATATGGATTTTTCCCGCAAGAAACGTTCCTGCCGTCAGCACCACGGTTTTTGCTTTAAATATCAAACCTATTTGAGTTTTCACCCCCGTGATACGGTCATTCTCAATTAAAATATCATCAACAGCTTGCTGAAAAATAAATAAATGAGGCTGGTTTTCCAAAGCATATCGAACCGCTTGCTTATACAAAACACGATCAGCCTGCGCACGAGTCGCCCGCACTGCAGGTCCCTTACTGGCATTTAAAATACGAAACTGGATTCCCGCCTGATCAATCGCCCTGGCCATAATGCCCCCGAGCGCATCAATTTCTTTGACCAAATGCCCCTTACCTATACCACCAATGGCAGGGTTACACGACATTTGGCCTAGCGTTTCAATTGTATGAGTCAACAATAAAGTCTTCGCACCCAGACGAGCAGAAGCCAAAGCCGCTTCAGTCCCCGCATGCCCACCCCCCACCACAATCACATCAAATAAAACGTTTAAATTCGTCATAAAGATCATTTTCAAAAAAAGTGGCCTATTGTACTCGATTTGGGCTATAGAGCACCAGCAGACTTGTTAATATATGTTAAAAGGAAATGAGTTGTTCATCTCCTGAAATATCTCCTTATATTTCAAGGGAATTTTAAATATCAGACAATTCAATAGCTTCTAGCTATTTTCCCGACAGCCCCTTGATATGTAGTCGCAATTGGACTACAATTAATATAGAGGTTGTTAAATAAAGGAGGTGACTTATATGCGAATGGCTAACACTTATGTTCGTGCTCGTATAGATACTAATACCAAAAAACGCGCTGCTGATGCACTCGAAGCAATGGGTTTATCCGTATCCGATGCTATTCGTTTGCTTATGCTTCGTGTAGCTGAAGAGAGACGGTTGCCTTTTAATGTAAAAGTTCCTAATGCACATACTCAGGAGGCTATCACTGAGCTTGAGGTTGGCAAAGGGAAACGCTTTAGTAACATACATTCTTTAATGGAAGACTTAAATGAGGACGATTGAGCGTTCAACTGCATTTAAACGTGATTATAAACGTATAAAAGCGACTCCGTGTTATCGAAAAAACTTAGATTCTTTATTTTCAGATATATTGAAATTTTTATTGTCTGATAAAGCATTGCCAGAAAAAAATCTTGACCATGCTTTAAGCGGTAACTGGAACGGTTACCGGGAATGCCATATCAAACCAGACCTTTTATTGATTTATAGTAAGCCAGACCGATCTACATTACGACTTGCTCGACTTGGATCTCATAGTGAGTTATTTGATTAGTCACTAAACTTGTGTCTTTAAGCAATTTAAAAATAAACTCTATAAGTTAATTTTCCAAAACAAGACAGCAATGCGTAGTTATGGTAGTGTATCCCATTCAACAAATTTATAGGTTATGTGGCAACGCTAAGCGGGAGAAAGCGAGTGGCAACACTTTGGGAAAAATGTCTGGATTGTTTACAAGATGAGTTTCCATTACAGCAATTTAATACGTGTATCAGGCCTCTTCAAGTAGAACATGCGAACGATAAATTAGTGCTATTCGCGCCCAATCGTTTTATAGTCAATTGGATAAACGAACGATTTTTAAACAGGATTCGCGAATTGGTTACACAATTCAGCGATGCCCCCCCGCCATCTATTTATCTTGAAATTGGCAGCAGAGAAAATGAGAAAGATAATGCCCCTAAGAAAATAGAGTTTGGCAATAAAATACAAACGTCAGCACCAGCCGTTAACACCGCCAGTAAAACAACGACTAACACTATACCGAATTACCAAAGCAATATTAATCCCAATCATACCTTTGATAATTTTGTAGAAGGAAAATCAAACCAATTAGCAAAAGCGGCTTCTTTGCAAGTCGCTGAAAATCCCGCCGTTGCTTACAATCCACTCTTCCTATACGGCGGTGTCGGTTTAGGTAAAACTCATCTTTTACATGCGATTGGCAATCAGATTATGCAAAATAATCCAAAAGCAAAAGTGCTGTATTTACATTCTGAACGCTTCGTAGCTGATATGGTAAAAGCCTTGCAAACAAATAAGATGAACGATTTTAAAGGATATTATCGCACAGTCGATGCTCTACTCATTGACGATATTCAATTTTTTGCTGGCAAAGACCGATCCCAAGAAGAATTTTTTCACACCTTCAACGCGCTGCTAGAAAGCCAATTACAAGTTATTTTGACCTGCGATCGTTACCCTAAAGAAATTCACGGTGTAGAAGAGCGTTTAAAATCCCGCTTTGGCTGGGGTTTGACTGTCGCTGTAGAACCACCCGAATTAGAAACCCGCGTTGCTATTTTGATGAGCAAAGCAGAACTTGCAAAACTTAATTTACCTTATGAAGTTGCTTTTTTTGTCGCAAAACGTATACGTTCCAACGTACGTGAATTGGAAGGCGCGCTAAAACGTATTACTGCAAATGCACATTTTACAGGTAAACCGATTACGCTGGATTTTGTCAAAGAAGCCTTACGAGATTTGTTAGCATTACAAGATAAGCTAATTACCATTGAAAATATTCAAAAAACAGTCGCAGAATATTACAAAATTAAAATGGCAGACCTACTCTCAAAACGCCGCAGCCGCTCCGTCGCACGTCCACGCCAAATGGCGATGGCACTCGCAAAAGAATTAACAAATCACAGTTTGCCAGAGATCGGAGATGCTTTTGGCGGTCGCGACCACACCACTGTATTACATGCTTGCCGTGTGATCACCGAATTCAAACAAACGAAGCAAGACATAGAAGAAGACTATACAAATCTATTACGTATTTTGACAACCTAAATAGGGGCATAAAAGGATAATTTTATGAAAATGACTATCGAGCGTGCCGCTCTATTAAAACCTTTACAAATCATTAGTGGTGTCGTAGAACGCCGACAAACATCCCCTATCCTGGCCAATGTATTGATCAATGTACAAGAAAATCAACTATCACTTACCGCAACCGATACTGAAATCGAACTCATTGGTACTACTTCACTCAAACAAACAGTCGAACCCGGTAGTACTACCGTATCAGCAAAAAAATTGCTTGATATTAGCCGCGTATTACCCGAAGACGCTTTATTAGAATTTGTATTAGAAGGTGACCACTTACTTCTTCGCTCAGGGAAAAGTCGCTTTATGTTAGCTACTTTACCTGCACGTGATTTTCCGAGTATAAAAAATAGATTTTCTTTCACAACAGAATTTACCTTGAACCAAAACAAACTAAAAAATTTATTAGAGAAAACATATTTTTCCATGGGGCAGCAAGATGTACGTCATTATCTGAACGGCATATTAATTGATATTAACCAAGGTGTGATGAAGTGTGTCGCAACTGATGGCCACCGCCTTGCATTTAGTTCTATGAGCGATGATTGCTTTGGTCATGCAGCAGCAAAAATTATTTTACCCCGCAAAAGTGTACTAGAGTTAATGCGGTTATTAGATACTAACAATGAAACGCCTGTCAGTATTCATATTAACGAAAATCATTTTTGTGTTATCTCACCTGATTTTACTTTTACCTCAAAATTAATTAACGCACAGTACCCTGATTATGAAAAGTTAATTCCACGCAATACTGAAAATACGGTAATTGCAAGTTGCGAAGCATTAAAACATGCGCTGGTGCGCGCTTCAGTTCTTTTGAGCGAGAAATTTCGCGGCGTGCGATTACAATTAGAGCGCGATATGTTACGAATTATGGCAAATAACCCAGAACAAGAAGAAACAGAAGAACTCGTTCATTTGGATTATAAAGGCGATAGTACAGAGCTTGCTTTCAACGCAGCTTATCTATTAGATGTAGTTTCAGCCATGACGGGCGAACAAATTCGATGGTCTTTTTCAAGTCATGGCGGTGGTATTTTAATGGAAGCAATAGAAAAAATGGATAGCCTCTATGTTGTTATGCCAATACGATTATAATGACTGATGTTATGGGATTGAGCCATTTAGTCATTTCCGAGTTTCGTAATCTGGCATCAGTAACGCTGACTCCTCTGTTGCAAGGGTTTAATTGTATTCATGGGGCTAATGGGAGCGGAAAAACCAGTCTGCTTGAAGCTATCTATTATCTCAGTATGGGACGTTCTTTTCGTAGTATACAAGCCGATCGTATTATTCGATACGATGCCCAAAAACTATCTATTATTGGCCGATTATCAATGGATGACCAGGGTATCCCTGTTGGTTTAGAGCGATATGCAGATGGAAAGATCAGATTACGTATTAATGGAGAAGATGTCTCCTCTATTGCTCCGTTAGCAAGCTTAATTCCTGTGCAATTAATAGACTCCCATTGTCATAGTTTGCTTGATGCGGGTCCTAGTTTTCGTCGAAAATATATGGATTTTGGTTTGTTCCATCTGAGGAATGATTTTTTACGTGTATGGCGCCAATATGAACGCGTGTTAAAACAGCGAAACGCCGGATTACGTTATAATGTGCCTAAAAAAGAACTCGATAGTTGGATACCTGAGCTTGTAAATAGCGCAATGCAATTAGATCAAATGCGACTCGATTACTTAAGTTATTTAATGCCTTTATTAACTCAAACGATAGAAGAGTTATTGCCCATCTTTAAATTGAAAATAAATTATTTTAGAGGCTGGGATCAGCACTGTGAATACGCAGATATATTGCGAAAAACGACTGATCAAGACTGTAAGCTAGGATACACCCAAAATGGACCGCATAAGGCGGATCTTAAGATAAAAATCAATGACATCCCAGCAAAAGATATTTTATCAAGAGGCCAACAAAAGCTGTTTGTTTGTGCTATGATACTGGCTCGGGGAAGCTTGTTACAATGTCATGCAAAAAAGACCCCTATTTACTTGATTGATGATCTGCCGTCTGAATTAGATAATGCAAGCCGTGATCGTTTAATCGCCTTGCTTTCAAAACAAGAAGCGCAGGTGTTTATTACAACGACTGAGAATGAAACTTGGCCTGATCTGAGAAACAGCCCTATGAAAATGTTTCACGTGGAACATGGCAGAATAAGCGAAATAAATATAAGCGGAGTGATTAAAAGTGAGCCAATCAGCTAGCTATGATTCAAACAGCATAAAAGTTCTTAAAGGATTAGATGCAGTCCGCAAACGTCCAGGAATGTACATTGGCGATACCGATGATGGCACTGGCTTACATCACATGGTTTTTGAGTTGGTCGATAATGCGATTGATGAAGCGCTGGCGGGTTTTTGTGATACGGTCAATGTTACCATCCATTCTGACGAAACAGTCAGTGTTAAAGATAATGGGCGTGGTATTCCTGTGGATCTGCATACAGAAGAAAATCGCTCTGCTGCTGAAGTAATTATGACCGTACTGCATTCTGGCGGAAAATTTGATAATGATTCCTATAAAATTTCTGGCGGGCTACATGGCGTGGGGGTCTCAGTTGTTAACGCGCTTTCGGAAGAACTCCATTTAACCATTAGACTGAATGGAAAATTACATGAACAAGACTATTCCTCAGGTGATCCTGTAGCACCACTTACTATTACAGGGGACACAACAGAAAAAGGCACAGAAATTCGATTCAAACCAAGCCGAGAAATATTCTCACATATTCAATTTAGTTACGACATACTTGCTAGACGTTTAAGGGAACTCTCTTTTTTAAACTCAGGCGTTCAGATTTTTTTATCTGATGAACGTAGCGGCAAAAGCGATCTATTTCATTATCATGGCGGTATTAAAGCATTTATTGAAGATCTTAACCAAAATAAAACAGTTATCAATCCAAAAATATTTTACTTTTCTGCCGAAAAAGATCGAGTTATTGTTGAAGTTGCTATGCAATGGAATGATACGTTTAATGAACAATTCTTTTGCTTTACTAATAATATCCCACAAAAAGATGGTGGAGCGCATGTGGCGGGTTTCCGCAGCGCTTTAACACGCGTATTAAATAATTATCTTGAGCAAGAAGGTTATTTGAAAAAAGCAAAAATTAATACCACGGGTGATGATTTTCGAGAAGGCTTAACAGTTGTCTTATCCGTTAAAATGCCAGATCCTAAATTTTCCTCTCAAACCAAAGATAAGTTAGTGTCATCAGAAATAAAAGCGATAGTTGAATCGCTCATGACGGAGAAACTTCAAGAATATCTCATGGAATTCCCGCAAGAAACTAAAGCGATTATTACTAAAGTGCTTGAAGCAGCACGTGCACGTGAAGCAGCGCGTAAAGCACGAGATTTAACACAACGTAAAGGCGCTTTAGATATAGCAGGATTACCAGGTAAATTAGCTGATTGCCAAGAAGAAGATCCCAGCAAATCAGAATTATTTATTGTTGAAGGTGAGTCAGCAGGTGGTTCAGCAAAACAAGCAAGAGACCGCAGGACACAAGCTGTTTTACCTTTAAAGGGTAAAATTTTAAATGTAGAGAAAGCTCGATTTGATAAAATGCTGTCATCTGTGGAAGTTGCAACGCTTATCACGGCTTTAGGTTGTGGGATAGGGCGAGAAGAATATAATCCCGATAAAACACGTTATCATAGAATTATCATCATGACAGACGCGGATGTGGATGGCTCTCATATCCGCACTTTGTTGCTTACATTTTTTTATCGTCAAATGCCTGAGCTGATAGAACGGGGTTATATTTATATCGCACAACCGCCTTTATTTAAAATAAAAAAAGGCAAACAAGAACAGTATATTAAAGACGAAGAGGCATTAGACGCTTCTCTCGTCCAATCCGCATTGGACGGTACTTCGTTATATGTGGGCAGCACCGCTCCACCTATAGCAAGCGCAGCATTGGAAAGCTTAATGTTGGAACATCAAGCTATCAAAGCTGTTATTGCTCGTCTATCCAAACGTCATCATTACCCAATACCCGTACTTGAAATATTAATTTATACATTACCATTAGATGAAACTAAATTAATGCAACATGATTTGATGCTAGAGGTTGTTAAGAGCATGAATGAGAAATTAATTGCTTATAATGATGCGGCTATATCTTATCAAATCAGCTTGGCTCATGATAAAGATAAACAAATCTGGTTGCCGGAAATTAGAATAAGCCATCATGGAGCAGAGAGTAAAGTATTGATTAATAAAGAATTATTTTTGTCGGCAGAATACCGTAAGCTAACAGCGCTGGGAAATAAGCTGAAAGATTTATTGCATTCCGATGCGTTTATACAACGAGGCGATAAAAAACAAGCGGTTACTTCCTTTGCACAAGCTATCACTTGGATTTTACAAGAAGCTAGAAAAGGGCAATCTATCCAACGTTACAAAGGGTTGGGAGAGATGAACCCTGATCAGCTTCGAGAAACAACAATGAATCCAGAAGCTCGACGCATGTTGCAGGTAACAATTGAAGATGCTGTCGCGGCAGATAAAATTTTTACAACATTAATGGGAGATCAGGTTGAGCCTCGCCGGCAATTTATCGAGGCAAACGCGTTAGATGTAAACAATCTTGATATTTAAATAGCAAGCATATTCTTATTCGCATGTTATATAATTATTATTTATCCTAGTAGAGAAGTGACATAATCTATTAATAAAATACAAGGATATAGCATGGGTGACACAAGGAATCGTCTTCCGCTAGAAGGTGGCGCTGCCGGCGAAGAAGAAAAAATGCAATTGCTAGAGCAATTTGCAGCAGCAACGCGTACAAAAATACTGACTAGCCAAGCAGACCTCGATACAAAAGACAAAGTGATGGATGAAATGCTTTCATGGTGTAAAGAGCAGCATACTATTGTCGTGTTAAAAAGTGCTATCATTCTATCTTCCAATCCTACGTCACGCACTGTGCAGAATTGTAAATCTCTTATGCTTAGCAAAGGCATATACCCAGGACAAGTTTATCCAGCTACGCAAGCTCTTATTGGTCTTATGTTGGCAAGCGGCCATGAAAACATTGTAAAAAAACAAAAAGGGGAAGGAACAGCATCATTTAGTGATCAACAACGACAGTTACGTGATTTAGTCTATGAAGCCGTTCAACAAGGCGTCAGTGATATTCATATTCAAGTAAGAGAAACCTATGCCAAAATTCGTATGCGTCAGCATGGCGAATTGCGTTTATATGCAGAATGGTCAGAGAAATTAGGGAGAGAAATTGCCTCTGTTGCTTTTAATAAAGAAACAGATCATGCGACATCACATTTTAACCCTTTAGTGCCGCAAGATGCGTCTATGCCTTTAAAAATCCAAGGTAGGGATATCCGCTTACGTTTGGCTAGCGTACCTGCGCATGGTGGTTTTGATATGGTGATGCGTATACTTGCAACAGGCGAAGAACGTTCAAAAACATTAGAAGAGCTGGGGTACACTGATAAACAAGTTGCAATCATCAAAACAGCAATCAAGCTGCCTTTTGGAGCGATTATTGTAGCGGGTCCAACGGGATCAGGAAAAACAACAACATTGGCAAGCTGTATGGAATTGGTTGAGGCTACGCAAAAACTTTATTCTATCGAAGATCCTGTCGAAAAAGTCGTTGAAGCTGCAACACAGGTGCCTGTCAATACTGAAAAAGAAGATCGTAGTTTTGCAAGTATGGGGCGCGCTGCTTTACGAATGGACCCTGATGTGATTATCTTAGGCGAAATGCGAGATGAAGATACAGCGCACGTGATGGTGCGTGCGTCTATCACTGGCCATTTAGTTTTAACGACATTACATACGAATAGGGCAACAGCTATTATCACTCGTCTGGTCGATATGGGTGTTTCGCCTGTTTTATTAAGTGATAGCAGCGTATTGCGCTGTTTGATCTGTCAACGCTTAATGCCAAAAGTCTGTAAATCCTGTGCTATCCCTGTTCGAGATTCTATTAAACATCAAGCAAGTATTCCTGAATGGGAAGCTGTGCTCGGCACTGAAACTATCAACAGTGCCGTAGCACGTGGGCCTGGGTGTGATAAATGTAATCGTTCAGGTGTGGGCGGTAGGGTAGTCGTTGCTGAAGTGATTTGGGTTGACGAAAATGGAAGGCAATTTATTCAGAAAGGGGATACATTAAATTGGGAGAAATATTTATTACAAAATAATTGGGTTGATTTTCACGGGCGAGCAGTACAATTGATTCGTGAGGGTATCTGTGATCCTTACGATGCGGAGAAAGTGGTAGGCCCAATTAATGAATCGACCACAGCAAAAATTTATCAATATCAGTAAATAATCAGGTAAAAATATGGATATAAGTACGAGTGGTTTTTTTGATAATGCAAGCCAATTTCTAAAGCGTATGCAATTTGGGGGCAAAGCGCAGCTTGCTTTTTTAGAAGATTTTTATACGTTAGTCAATGATGGTATTCCTGCAAATCGTGCAATTGATATGATGGCGCAGGTGACAACGGGTATTTCTCGTGATGTGGCGTTTGCTATCGGAAAAAAAATATCAGAAGGTCAACCTTTGGCAGATGGAATGCGAGATTGGTTTGCGGTGAATGTTGTAGAAATTATTCGTGTAGGTGAAGAAGGAGGTGTGTTAGTTGAAACACTCAAATCTGCTATTAAAACCCTCACGCAACGTAGCGGTTCATTAGGCGCATTGTTAGGCGCAATATCTTATCCGCTTATGGTGATTACTCTGGCTTGCGCTATTATTGTTTATTTAGATAGTTCTGTTTTTCAGCAATTTAAAGATATAAAACCTATTGCTCAATGGCCACAAGCGGGGCGTGATTTATTAGAAATAAGTAGTTTTATCAAAGGCTGGTGGTGGTTAGTGCTCTTATTGGTTGCTGCGCTTATTTTACTGTTACGTAACCTCATGGCGAATTATGTCGGTGAGTTAAGACCTTTATTAGATAAACTCCCTCCGTTTTCATTGTATAGGCGGTTTGCTGCCTCACGCTTTTTGGAAACATTGGGATTGTTGGTAGCGAATGGCATCGTATTTAAAAATGCACTCAAGGTTATGCAGTATCAATCGAATCCTTATCTTTCTTCGCATTTGTTAATGATGGAACATTTGTTAAGTATGGGTAAAGGAAATATTTCTGATGTATTACAAACTGGATTAGTGAGTGAATCTGATGTATTACGTTTGCGCGTTATGGCGGAGGTGAAAGGATTTGAGCATGGGTTGGTTCGTATGGGTGTGCGAGGATCAGAACAAAATACTAAAATAGTGGGCTTAATTGCTAAAATAGTAGGTGGCATATTGCTGGTGGTCGGTGCTTATTTGATTGTGACTATAGTAAAAGGCATTTATTTAACGGGGATGGCAATGGGCAATGGTTAACCCTCTCAGAAAATCACAGGGCATTACACTGATTGAGACTATGTTAGCTCTGGCTATCGCAATCAGCATTATTTTATTCTCGATCAGGCAATACACACAATATAAACGTGAACGCGATATTCAATTATTGGCTTACCATGTTGATATATTATTTCAGGCGATGCGTAATTATTATTATGCGAATTGTGGAAATCTAACAACACCCACACTCGCTCCCACAAGCAGCTATACGCCACCCAATCCTTTTCCTATTAGTATCATAACTGATTTGGAAAGTTATATTGATCAGGGTTGGCAACGAGGTGATCCGAGTATTGATACTTCGTTTGGTGAATCAGGTTATGCAGTGCAGTTTAATAGAATGATTTCAACACAGACTAAAAGGCAGGAAACTTTTTGTTATTATTTTGCGGGGCAACCACAAAGCTGTGCTGCTCTCGCCAATAACAATGCTGAACTTTATTTGTGGCTAGCGCAAATTGTTGTGAAGATGAGAGACTCTGCAATGACGCTTGCTTATAAAGGCATGCTTAATGCAAGTTGTGCTATTGCTGATTTTTCACCGGACACTGCAACAGTGGTTGATTGTAATACTGAGGGTGTGACTTCCGGGAAACCTGCTTATTTAGTCTGGCAGAAGTTACCCTCTTTCGTATCACCTAAAATGAACTCAAATTTATGGGCTATGATGCCTTATCTAAAAGCATTTAATTTGCAATATACACATGATCGGCAGGCGGAATTAATCAGTACGGATTATGCGGGATCAAAATATTACTTATGTGGCGGGTAAACTATGACTTATTTTCGATTTAAATTAAAAGGCTTTACGTTATTAGAATTGCTATTGGTGATGGCGATTATGAGCAGTATTCTCGTTGCTATCATTGGGTACACTACACAAAGAAGTGATGAAATGCGGCGTGATCGAGCTGTGATGCAGATGGAACAAGTTCTTAGCGCAGGATTAGCTTATTATGTCAACATCGGTGCATGGCCTGCTAAAATAAAGGATTTGCAGGATGGAAGCTATCTTCCGAGTGGAACGATGAATAACCCATGGGGACTCGGCTACGCAATAAAATCTCCGGCATCTACCAATGCGCCTTCTTTTTCTATTTGCAGTTCAACGACTGGCAAGAATCCGTATGCTGCTGCGAATATTATCGCTGGAAGATTACCAATGGCATCAGTGGTTAGTGGCTCTGTTACCACTACCACGCCAGCTACCTGTCCAACAACAAGTCTGCCTTGTACGGCAGCCAGCGCTTCTTGTACTGTTATATCAAGTGTGACTATTCCAGGGCAAAACTTAAATAACGCACGTTCTATTAATTTTGCGGGACTTTACCATAGTGGCGCCTGTGTTGCAGCACCTTCCTGCCCACTCAATATGGTACCCACGGTTGTCGTCACGCCTGTTTCTATCAGTGGTATGAACAACGATAACCAGACAGTTTATCCCATTACTAGTTTTACCGCTTATGCTGCAGGCGTAGATGTTGTTTCTGGGTTGCCAGGATCCCAACCGCTTGACTGTGCACTGGGGACGCCGACTGCGTGTACACTACAAGTCTCGCAAACACCAGTGGCATCAGGTAGCTATTGGCGTGTGTGTGTCAATATTGTCACGCAAAAAGGCTTGGTTAATTCGAGCAACAATCCGAGTTGGGCTGAAAGTGCAGCCGTTGTCTTAGCCCTAACACGTTGCATGCCAGCAAGTGAACCCACTACTCCTGCTGTCTCTGGCTCGGGTTTTGGAGTTAGCGCTGGACACTAAGCTGTAATGGTTCTTTAAATAGCGCATGGAAGTTTCTAACCATTTACTACATATAGTAGGCGATGGATTAATTTACTGCCATGTAGGTGTCAAGTGAGAACATACTATAGAAGTAGGAACTGTGTTGGCTGTATAAGATAAGCCAGGTGGAGAAGTACATTGCATATATGTGTAACTATATGTAATTCCTACATAAGGGTGACTTGTTGGACAATGTGGGGAAGAATAATAAGAATAAGAAGTAGAGGCGCCAGTGCATGCGGCATTTTGGTAGCAAATTTCAGTATTATTAGTCGACCTATATACGCCTACCCCTATATTTATTAGCATAGGAGTGGCTAATAGCCACTTAGAATCGATGCTTCCACAATACGTGGCTGAATACTCTGGTGATGTAAAGTAAGTGCAATCATACCAGCTACTCGTATAACCCCTATAAGTCTCCATATTTGGAATTGGAAACGGTGCTGGTATTGGCCCCGCTTGAATCTCTTTGTCTGCGCGGTAAGTGGCGACAGCAGTATAACTTACTGGACAAACTGCAGCTGTGGTACTGCTGATGGGAAGTGGCGCAGCAGGAGGCTGGGTCGGTGTTGGGAGGACAACTCGATTTACTACACAAGAGGGGGGGCAACTCGTGGATGTATAACCAATTGGCGGGTTTCCGTTAATATCAGGACAAAGAGGTGTCGTAGGGCATAGCGGTAAACTGCTATATCGTTCATTAGTAACTGACAACGTAGGAGTTAGAGTGCCCGGATACCGCGATTGTAATTCTAAGTAGGTTACTGGAAGCCCTAGCGGCATAACTTTTGTGCTGCCTATCGCATAATCTCTGCTAATAGCCCCAGCATTATCAGGAGTAACAGCAGTAGCAGTAGCAGCAGGAACAAAAACACAAAACGAGAAAAAACTAAGAACAGAAAGGAAACCGTACGTGCTCCTTGACATGAAAATTCCTTTTTTCATGGTATAACTCCTATAATGAATTTGTTTATCATATAAAGGAAATGCATTGCTTTGCAATCGACTTGTTGATTACTTTTAAGTTTTTAAAGGCAGCCCGTAAAAATCATTACACATTCCAGAATAAATCACTTATACTTAAAAACAGTTTTTTGGATAAAATAGATTGACTTATATCTCATGGAGTATGTAATGAAATGCTTCGTCGCTAGGATAAGTTTGACAGGGATCAGTGCATTTCTTTTCACTTTGCCGATAGTGGCCATAGCAGGCTGGCAAGTCGCAAAACCCCGACAGTCTGTTCCGAGCGAGCCTTTTTTTCAAGCGGGCTATCAACATGACACTTCTTTTGTTCCGACTTATGGAAGCTCTGCTTTCCCTAATCAATTTGCTAATCTAGGCAGGCCTGCGGCTGTTTATGCTATTAGTGTGAGCGGTTCATTAAAAGAAAATATCGTGCGTATTATGGATCGCTACCATTGGAAAGTGGTATGGCAAGCACCTTATGATTATAATTTTGATGGACGAGTCACAGGATCAAGTTTACCGAATGTGATGGAAAAATTAATCAAGCCATTTCCATTGCAAGCCGTTTTATATATGTCTAATCGTACAATGACTATTTTGCCAAGGAAAGTGTAATGCTTTATAAAAGAATGGTTCTGATATTGATTACGATTGCTTTATTACTACTATCTCTATCGGGTTGTAACTCGCCTGTTTACAACCAGGCAGAAAGCAATGTCGCGGATGTCAAACAGCGTGTAGATGAAGCAAGGGTGAAATCAAATAATTCAGGTAAGCAACCGCCTGCGCTGGTAGTCAAAGAAGATCCCTATGTTGATAAAACGCCTATTGATTTAGCAAAACAACCTACCTGGTTAAAAAATCATATTATTTTAAGAGGGGATCAGCTGCCTTTCTCTTACTATAGTCGAGCTGTGGCTGGGGGTGCGGGGCGTAATGTATTGACCCGTTACCAAGTTGGTTTGGATGATACTGCTAAAGTCTCCATGAATTATTCTGGCACAGTGAAAGGTGCTTTAGATTTATTAGCTGCTAAATCAGGCTATGTGTATTCAATTAATGGGAATTCTGTTTATTGGCAAGCATTTTTGACTAAAACATTTGATATTGCTTTTATGCCGGGTGCTTCTGATTACATGATGGGTAAATCTTCAAGCGGCTCAGGGATTAGTAATGTTTCAAGTGGCGGTGCTGCAGGAAATACGACAGTGACGGCTATTATTGATGATAGCGCATCGGCACAATATAGTAATTTGAAAGGAACATTATCTATTTGGAAAGATTTGGAAAGCACCATAAAACAATTGCTTTCGCCACAAGGCAGTGTCATGGTTTCGGAGTCAACCACTTCAGTGACAGTTCGTGATCGGCCCACTAATTTACAGTTAGTTGGCAAATATATTGCAAACTTAAATAATACGCTTTCGAGACAAGTGCTAGTCAAAGTTCAAGTACTGGATGTTTCACTTTCTAGTGCATTTAATTATGGTATTAATTGGCAAGCGGTGAAAACAGCATTAGGTAATCAATTTCAATTAAATGCAAGTTACGGCACCCCTATTAGCCTAAGTACATTAAACCCTTTTGTGACGACTACGCCGTTGGCACAAAATGGCGGGGGCGCGCCAGGGTTACCTCAATTTGGTAGCGTGAATCTTGATCCCAACAGTTCTACGGGTGTTACTGCTTTGATTAGTGCATTAACGCAACAAGGAAAAGTATCCTTAGTCACTGAGCCTAGAGTTGTTTGTCTCAATAATAATGTATCTGTCATACGCATTGTTCAACAGGCAGGTTATTTAGCAAGTGTACAAACAACATCGCTTTCAGGATCTGCGAGCGGGGGTGCGTCTATTACGACACAAGTCACGCCAGGTACTGTCGTGACAGGATTGACGTTATATATTTTGCCTAAAATTATGGGCGAAAAAGTGTTTTTACAAGTCAATGCAGATTTATCGACTAATAATGGTATTGCTACTTTGTCTTCTACATCGGGTAGTTCTCCCTCCGCAGGCAATACATCGCCTGTTATTCAAGTTCCTAATGTAACGCAAAAACAATTTAATCAACGTAGCGTAGTTAGCTCAGGGGATACACTCATTCTTTCTGGATTTAGGCAAGTATCAAACCAGGCGAATGCAATGCAAATGTTTCAATCACAGGCACTAGGAGGTAAAGCGGCTGTTGAAGTCACAAGCGAAACCATCGTTCTAATCACGCCTATTATATTGCACGGATTTGCTTAAATGCCGCACATCACTCGAGAAGATGGCGAACGTTTTATTATTCCATCCTATCGTGAGGTGTTGAGCGCAAAAAAACCCTCCCTTTTAAGAAGAGAAATTTTACTGCTTGCGGGCAATTATGGTGAGTATATTGCCTTACAAAAGAAAAATGCTTCTCAATATGAAATCGCATTTTCTCCTGATCCAGGGGCTTTACTAGGTGAAACAGTTTGGCATTATTTTAAACGCCCTCGCGATTTAGTCTATTGTGAGGCTATTTCTAATACCGATGCGATTTTAGTGATCGTTAAATCAGGAAGTGTTTATCTGGATGGCAGTTTTCCTATAGACAGTGTTGTTGAAGAGCTTGTTATTTTTAAAACACAGCAAAATAATTTTGATATTTATCTTTATGGCGATGTGCCTATCAGCCAAATGCCTGAAGATGAAAAATTTTCATTTGATGCGGCGTCAGTCAAATCATTTAACATTTTGAATAAACCTGTTTTTCCAACATTGCCTACAGTTAAACAGTTTCAGTTGCAATTGGTTAATACTGTATTAAAATCGCAAGGCATTGGGGGTTTTCCCACTAAAATAATAGTCACGGTGGTGCTTTTGGTAGCGCTTCTTTGGATGGGATGGGATTATATTTCCACGCATAAAAAAACAGTCTTAATACCACAGGCTTTTGTTAGGATTGTTAATCCTTATGAATTATATATAAGTAAATTAACCTCACCTAATCCAGCAACATTGATACATCAACTTGTGAATAATACCGCTCTATTTTTCACACTACCTGGGTGGTTTTTAGTTTCGTATAAAACAACAGATAATAATCTTGTGATGGATGCTGCCGTGAGATCAAGGGGGGCAAGGGTCGATGTACTTTATAAATGGGCAGAGAAAAATAACGTCAAAGTAGAATTAACCACGGATGGGTTTCATTTAAAGGCGGCTTTAACACCTATGAATAGGCTGGCGCCAACTTTTATTTATCGTTTGGATGGGGTTATTGCAAATTTAATAGATAGATTATCTTATGTTATTCCCGGTAATCCATTAGACGTGGGGGAATTTGTTAATAATGGAACCTATAAAGAAGTGGTATTAACAATTAAATTTAATGGAGTATCACCTACTCTACTCAATGTAATCGGACAACAATTAAAAATGCTGCCACTTATACTGTCAAAAGTGAATGTGGCTGTTACAAATGGAAACTTAACGGGTTCCATTGTTCTTACGGCGTTAGGAAATTAAATGCAGGAAACTAAATCCAGAAAATTAAATTCAGGAAACTAAATTATGGCAAAAGAAAAACTCGCAGAAATGACAGCAAAACAAAAAGCTATGATAGGGGGTATGGTTGTCATAGTGCTTGTCGTGATATGGCAGGTAATGGGTTTGATGGGTAATGGTTCGACTAACCCTGTTCCATCGGCTACTCCTGCTATAAATAAAAACGGCGCGGCTAGTAAAATGGGAGCCTCTGCCGTCTCTTCCTCGGCGGAAAGCAATAAAACGCTACAGCAAAATGACCTACGGCAATCACCTGTTATGAGTGATGCACGATTTTTGCAATTGCAGCAAATGAGCGAACAAAAATATATTGGAAAATTAAACGATCTGGAAGATTTGAAAATACAGCGTGAGATTGCTGAAACTAATCAGGCTATTGCAACTGCAAAACTGGCAACAGTGACAGCTGAAAAAAATATTAACGATCTTTTAACTAAACCTGCCAGACCTGGGGTGCCAGTATCTGCTTATGCGAATCAATTAGCTCATCCGGGTGCGGAGGGCACAGGTGCTGAAACTTCTGTTGCATCTTCCGCTACGCGCGCGATGCCTGATGTTGATTACACAATTATTTCTGTTTCAATGCAATTGCATAAATGGAATGCCATCATTGGGTACCAGGGAAAGTTGCTTAATGTGGGTGTCGGCGATGTATTGGCGGCTGATGGCTCGGTAGTGACGGATATTAATAAAAATAGCGTGACTTTAAAGAAAGATAGTGAAACAAGAAAGATAAGTATCACGACAGGCATATAATACTATGAGTAGCCGCTTTACAAATACTCGTTGTTTTTCATCTAGTGACCGTTTTTGTCTGGGTGTTGACCAAGCATTACGAGCTATCTTTAATAATCCTGAAACAACAAGTAGGCCTTATCCTGTTGATCATACGAGAGAGCCTGTCTTAACTATTGCAGAGCGTCAGCATTCATCTGGACTCATGCGAGTGAACCATGCGGGTGAAGTCTGTGCGCAAGCTTTGTATCATGGCCAAAGCATTACTTCGCATTGCCGTAAAATGAAAGAAAAAATGCATCAGGCGGTTATTGAAGAACGTGACCATTTGGAATGGTGTCATCGGCGTATTGTAGAACTACATAGTCATACAAGTTATCTTAATTTTTTATGGTATTTAGGTTCATTTGCGATTGGCTTGACCGCAGGACTTATCGGTGATTCATGGAGTTTAGGTTTTATTGCTGAAACAGAAAATCAAGTTATTCAACATTTAGAAAAACATTTAATGCTTTTGCCTCTGCAGGATAAAAAAAGCTACGCTATTTTGAAAAAAATGCAGTCTGATGAAGAGCAACATAAAAATCATGCTATAGAGGCAGGAGCCAAAACTCTCCCGCGATCTATTAAAAAATTAATGGGTATTCTATCAGCTATCATGGTAAAAACAGCTTACCGGGTGTAGTGTCCCCGCCCTCACCGGCAAAGCCCGTATTTGCGCATATTCAAAAGCTCGGTGGGCGCTTAAGACATTTCTTTTACTTATGCTGCTTTATATAAAATAACCAATGCAGATGTTTGAACAAGCCAAATAATCCACACAATATCCATAAAATAAGGAAACCACTTCCGTTTTGCTATCCAATAAATAATAGTAGGAACAAGCCCAACTAAAACAGGAATAGCGAGCAGTGTCAGTAAATTACGAATGATATTGCCAGCCTGACCACCTGAGAAAACCCCAGTTAAGACATCCGCGACCCAATCATGCGCTAACAGTAAATATTGTAATCCCTGTTGCGCATAAGGCATACCAACAGTGATTGCTAGACTCAATAAAATAATGACAATAATCTGTTTTAGCATAATAATTCTTCCTTGTTAGTTTATAAAAATTAATTACCATTTAACCAATGTTGTTATGAAAAGACCTACCAGGGACATAACAATTAGTCCCCATCCTTCAACGGATGAAACAAGAGTAATATCATAGACCTGTATTGTAAACAAAATTAATAGCCCGCCGAGCAGTGTTATAATAGGCATCAACGCGGAACGTGCTGACGCTAGAATAATCAACAGTGCTATCACTATTTTCCCGCCATCATCAATATAATCAATCCACATAGGAAATAAATTATGTATAGAAAGATAGTAATAAACACCTATTATTATCGCAATTAAGATAATGTGCGGAAGAATAGAGGAAAGTGAAAACAAATGACCGTTTCTTTTATGGGGCATAGTGACAGTAACTACTTTAATTAAAGCAACGAAGATAACATATTTAGCCGCGAAGTCCTACCCCCTTTTTTAATAAAAATAAGCACCAGACAAAAAGAATAATCAATAACAAACCCGTTAATAAAAACCCATCATAAATATTAACGTCAGAAACACCTAATATTCCATATCTAAATGTATCAACTATATTTAATACGGGATTTAGAAGAGAGATTTTTTGCCAAATAGGGGGAAGTTGTTTAATTGAGTAAAACACGCCGCCTAAATAAGTCAATGGGGTAAGTATAAATGTTGGAATAAAGGCAACATCATCGAATCGTTTTGCGAAAATTCCATTAATAAATCCGCCTAATGAAAATAATAGAGAAGCTAAAATAGCCATACTCATAACAATAACCGTATTATAAATATGGATATGAGTAAAGAGGAGTGCAATGAATACGACTATAATCCCTACTAATAACCCACGTAACGTCCCTGAAACCGTATATCCACACAAAATAATATAACTCGGCATTGATGATACGAGCATTTCTTCAATGCTTTTACTGAATTTAGCGCCAAAAAAAGAAGAGGAGGTGTTTGCATAAGCATTCGTTATCATGGCCATCATCACTAATCCCGGGACAATATATTGTATATAAGAGAATCCTTGAATAGCATGGAGTTGCGCTCCAATTAATTTGCCGAAAATAATAAAATAAAGCGTGGTAGTAATAGCAGGTGGTAATAATGTTTGTGTCCAGATTCTTATAAAACGCATAATTTCTTTGTACAAAATAGTCTGTAACGCAATGCCATTTTTCCTGGAAAATATTGAATACAAGATCATATCGGTAATACCTTATTTTCAGCAATCAAATGAATAAATAATTCTTCAAGCCGATTCGTCTTATTATGTATGCTATTAATTTGAATGTGTTGTTTGTTCAGTTCGTCAAATAACTTATTCAAGGATTGATTTTGAAATAGCTCAACTTCAATAGTAAGATTATCCAGTAGGCGGTAAGAGTAATCACTTAGTTTTATTAAGTGATCAACAGGATTAGCAAGCTCAAGAATCAATGTTTGCATGCCTAATTGATTGATTAATGATTTTGTGCTTGCGTTCTTTATAATTTCGCCGTGATCAATAATCGCTATATTCTTACAGAGTTTCTCGGCTTCTTCAAGATAATGGGTTGTTAGAATAATGGTAGTGCCTTGTTGATTTAATTTTGTGAGAAAATTCCACAAAGAATGTCTTAACTCGATATCAACGCCCGCGGTGGGTTCGTCAAGAATCAGCAATTTGGGTTGGTTAATGAGCGCACGCGCAATCATTAACCGTCTTTTCATGCCACCAGACAAGTGGAAAACGCATCGTTCGCGTAAATCCCATAAGCCCATCTCTTTTAAATAGAGTTCTGCACGCGGAATAGCAATCTTGCGAGAAATACCGTAATAACCTGCTTGATTAATGAGAATATCTATTATTTTTTCAAAGGGATTAAAATTAATTTCTTGTGGCACGATACCCATACAAGATTTAGCTGCTTCGAAGTGAGTGTCGATATTATATTTAAAAACGGAAACTGTCCCTGATGTTTTTTTAACGAGGGAGGATAAAATGCCAATAACGGTTGATTTTCCAGCCCCGTTTGGCCCCAGTAAACCGAAAAAATCACCTTCGGCAATAGTGAAACTAATACCTTTGAGTGCGGTTGACCCAGTAGGGTATATTTTAGTAAGGTCTTTTACAGTGAGTGCGGCCATAACAGTGATATTAGCATATACGCATCACATCTCAAGAATAGTTGTTTTTAATTATAAAGCTTTGCTAATTCCTCTGAACGTTTTTTTGCTGCTAATGCTGCGTCTAGTATGATTTCGCGAATATTGTATTTCTCAAGCACTTCAAGAGCGGCTGCGGTAGTGCCACCCGGTGAGGTGACGGAGTCGCGTAATTCTATAATATTTTTTTCGCTTTTAAGCGCCATGGAGGCTGCGCCAAACGCGGTTTGTAACGTCAGGAGACGGGCGGTTTCTGGCGTTAAACCTAATTTTTCTCCTGCTTGTTGGAGTGCTTCCATGATTAAGAAAAAATAAGCTGGGCCTGAACCTGATAATGCGGTCACTGCATTCAGTAATTGTTCGTCATCTAACCAGACAATCATTCCAACCGCTTGTAAAATAGTTTCAGCAGTGTATCTTTGTTGTTGGGAGACATATTGATTGGCAAATAGTGCAGATGCTCCGCAACCAATGAGCGCTGGTATATTCGGCATACAACGTACGATAGGAACTGTTCCCCCTAAACACTGTTGAATGCTGGATTCAGTAATCCCTGCTGCAACAGAAATAATAAGCGGTTTTCTCTGCTGAATATTGTCTGCAAGTGTATGCGCAACTTGGTTAAATATCTGTGGTTTAACAGCAAAAATAATAACATCTGCTTCTTTAATAATAACTGAATTATCAATAGAGGTCTGAATAGTAAATTGCTTGTTTAACGCATTTAATTTTTTTATATCTGAATCTGAAACAGCTATTTTTTCTGGAGGATAATGCTGGGCGATCAATCCTCCCAGCAAACTGGTTCCCATATTGCCGGCGCCAATAATAGCAATGGTCGCATTATTTTTTTGCATTATTATCCTACACTTTTAGAAGCATCTTTAGCGCTTGAAATAATTAACGCTTTTGGTGAAAAAATAGGTTGTAATTCTCTATAAGGTATTTCAACTTCTTGTGGCCCATTAGCGTAGGGAGCCACTTGATATTCATCAAAGGTAATTAAAAGGGAATCGGCTTGTATATTCCAGTTTTTGTAATTTTCTGCCTTGGGTTTAGCGCCATTTGTAATCATCCATTTGTCTTTTAAAGAAGCATTTAATTTATTATTGCTGTAAGTTGCAAGCGCTTTTAGATAATTTTTTTGAGGTTTGAACAAATCGCTAAGCGCTAATTCTTTGCCATGTGTTAAATCAAAATTAAGCACACGATACAGATGAAAAGGATGGGCGTGGCCAGCTTGCATACCTTCTATGTTTAAGCGCACACTGATTAAAGTTAATTGGGCTGGGTGAATCACATCGACATCATAATCAATAGTAAAGCTGTTATTTCTCATCGCCTCTGGCAATGTTTTCATCTGAACTGCATCATGTTTAATACTATTCTTAAAATGCTCGATTTCTGTGTTAATCATTTTATGAATTTGTTGATTAAAATTTTGAGCTGAGCCTGAGAGTGGCCGCCCTGTGATTTGTGGATAGGTGGCGTTGATTATATAATGTAATTGGGTATTTTCTTCGTTCTGTGTTTTGGAAATCACTTTCAGTTGATTGTTGATTATCACTGCCTCGTTCTCGCTATTAGGCAATGGCGTAGCAAAAGCCAAATTTGTAAATGCTAATAATAGAATTAAAATTAAATTTTTCATGATAGGCTGCCCTCTCGAAAGATGATCAAAAATATATCAAATAAGTGGGATACCGTCAACAGAAAATGAAAGTTTTTCAAAATGATCAAAATATAAACATATCTGGCTCGTACTATCAGATATAATAGGGCAATTTTAAGAAGTTGCCGTTGAGTGAATGAATATGAAACTGGCTTTTTGTCTATTTAAGTATTTCCCCTTTGGCGGATTGCAACGTGATTTCTTGCGTATCGCCAAAGAAGCTGTGCGCCGTGGGCATCAGGTCGATGTGTTTACAATGGTGTGGGAGGGGGAGTTAGAACCTACTCTTTCAATTCATATTATTCCTGTTAAAAAATCACAAAATCACCAGCGTGCTCAAGAATTTTTTGCAAAAATTCAGCCTCGGTTAGCTGAATATGATTTAGTGGTTGGCTTTAATAAAATGCCTGGTCTTGATGTCTATTATGCGGCAGATATTTGCTATCAAGCAAAGGCTAAACGACAGCGTGGCGCCTGGTATCAGTTAACACCGCGTTATCGTCATTTAATTGATTATGAGAAGTCTGTATTTTCTGTGGATACTAATACTAATACTAAGATTTTATTACTGTCGCACAAACAACAAAAAGAATTTGTTTGCTTTTATAAAACACCGGGCACGCGTTTTGAATTATTACCGCCAGGTATCGCGAAAGATCGTATCGCGCCTCGCAATGCGTTGGATATTCGCCATGCTGTACGACAAATATGTGGAATCCAGGAACAAGAATTTTTATTATTATTGGTGGGTTCTGGATTTAAAACGAAGGGGTTGGATCGTGTTTTATTGGGGTATGCTGGGTTACCTAATGAATTAAAAAATAAATCGTATCTCTATATCGTAGGGCAAGATAATTCTTACTTTTTTGAAAAACAAGCAAAAAAATTAAATATTTCATCGCGCATCAAATTTCTTGGCGGGCGTAATGATGTCGCTGATTTGTTATTGGCGGCTGATGTATTAGTACATCCTGCCTATAATGAAAATACAGGCACGGTGTTATTAGAAGCGCTCGCCTCCGGATTGCCTGTTTTAACAACGGATGTCTGTGGTTATGCGCATTTTATCAAAGACGCTGAAGCGGGTATAGTGCTCTCTTCTCCTTTTCAGCAAAGAGAATTTAATCAAAGTCTAGTAGAAATGCTATCTCATCAAAAACGTATTGAGTGGCAGGAAAAAGCGTTGGCATTTTCTAGGCAAGCGGATATTTATAGTTTGCCTGAACGAGCGGTGGATGTGATTGAAAATAGTCAACGCCAGAAAAAATATAGTTTTGAAGAAATGATGATGCTCAAAGGGGAAGTCTATCGTGCGTTGGAAGGACGCTCCACACAGCGTATTGTATTAGACAATCAAGTGTATTTTATTAAGCAACATCGTGGTGTCGGTTGGAAGGAAATTTTTAAGAATATTTTTCAATTAAAAATACCTGTTATTAGCGCTAAAAATGAATGGCTGGCATTACGACGATTACAGGAATTAAATATTGCATCTCCCAAAATCATCAGTTATGGTTGTCGCGGCATTAACCCTGCGATACGAAAATCTTATATTGTGATGGAAGCGTTAAAAAATCATATTAGTTTAGAAGAGTTAAGTAAAAAATGGCAAAATTGTCCGCCTTCTTTTATAACGAAAAAAAATCTTATTGAAGCGGTAGCGCACATTGCCCGAACCTTACATGAAAATGGAGTTAACCATCGGGATTTTTATATTTGCCATTTTTTGTTAGAGGTAAGTTTATTAGAGGTAGAGCCAATATCGCGGAATCCTAAACTTTATTTAATTGATTTACATCGAGCGTGTGTACGAAAAAAAATACCTGTACGGTGGATCATTAAAGATCTTGCAGGGCTGTATTTTTCAGTTAAAAACATTGGATTGACTCAACGCGATTTTTTGCGATTTATTAGAATATATCATAATAAAACATATCATAATAAAAATAGCTTTCGAGAAGAATTTGAATTTTGGAAAAAGGTGGTTCAACGTGGTGAAAAATTATATAAAAAAATCGCGGCATAGCAGAGATATTTCTTTATCAGAGCCTTTTGAACTGGCATTAAAAGATAGCAAAGAAAATGTCTATTGCGATAAAATCATTCGGACTATCCCAGGAAAACGATTAGTCGTGTTTGGTAAATGGGGCAATCAAGAGATTGTCGCCAAGTTATTTTATAAAAAATGCCATTTAGAACGTGATGTTGCTGGTATTCATATTTTATTGCAGGAAAATGTCCCGACCCCACGTTTGCTTTATCAGGGAATAGGCACAATAGTGAATAAAAAAATGGAAGTTTTGTTATTTGAAAGAATTACCTGGGCGGAAAATTTGGAATTTATTTGGCAAGAAAAAAAAGATTCGTGCGAAGCTGTGGAATTAATGAATAGGATTGTAACAGAAATAGCAACGCAGCATGTGTTAGGTATACAGCAACTGGACTTGCATTTAAAAAATTTCTTAGTGACAGAAAAAACAATTTATACATTAGATGGGGGTGGAATTAAAAAAACCCCTCCGACATTGGATAAAAAATCTAGTTTAAATAATCTCGCTTTATTTTTTTCTCAACTAGGCTTAAATACAGAATCTTTACAAAAAGAGTTATTTAAAACATATTCCAAGCTGCGTGGCTGGATTATTAAGCAAACTGATTGGGATGTATTAAAAAAGGTAATCGCTTATCAAAACAAAAAGCGACGACAGCAATATCATAAGAAAGTTTTTCGGAATTGCACGGCTTTTGCGAGAGTCAATATACTTAACAAAACTATTGTTTATGATCGTCATTATCAATCACCCCTATTCATGGATTTTCTGCATAACCCAGAAAAAATGTTTGCACAATCGGATGTGACATTTTTAAAAGCAGGCCGCACTTCAACTGTTGCAAAAATACGTGTCGATGAGCGGTGGCTCGTCATTAAACGGTATAATATTAAAAATCCTTGGCATTGGTTGCGACGTTGCTTGCGCAGGACCCGCGCTGCAAATTCCTGGTGGTTAGCGCATTATTTACGTTTATTTGGTATTTCAACGGCAAAACCTGTCGCTTATATTCAGAATCATTTTTTAGGATTACGCGGCACCTCTTATTTTATTATGGAATATATAGCAGGAGAAAATGTGGGTGAATTTTTTTCTACCGCTTCTGAACATGCAAAAAATACTTCAGAAATTGCCAAGCGCATTTTAGATGTGTTTTATTGTTTAGGAAAATTAAAAATCACTCATGGTGATTTGAAAATGACAAATATTTTATTGGAAAACGAAAAGCCTGTATTAATTGATTTAGATGGCATGCGTGAGCATAAAACTCTTTTTGGCTTTAAGCGCGCATTTCAGAAAGAGATTAAACGGTTTATGAGAAATTGGGAGCAACAGCCTGGTATTTATAAGCTATTCATGAGGTTTCCATTATTTTAGTGCGCGATTATGTCATAACTTGCAAAGTGCAAACGCAAAAAAAAGATTGACTATGCGGCACTTTATTTTGCCTGTGGTGGTTTGAACTTGGGTGATTCACTAATCAGATGAGCGGATTTCAACTCATCCAATAACCCTGCCCCGATCCCTCCTAAGCCTAGCAATCGTTCTTCTGCTTTTCGAGTGACATAAGGGTCTACAGAGGAATCCCCTGGCAAATCTCTGCCTTCATGGATGCTTCCACCTCTTGCGCTGGTAGCAGAATAACTATCAATGACACCTGACGTATTGCCTTTATTAACAGATAACGCCACAGCGTTACCAAATTGAGTCATGCCAAAAAGACTTTCAAAAACTTCTTCTAATTCTTCATTAGCTGATGGGCTATCCACAAATCTTGGGTACTCATTCGCGTCTTGTTGCTGTTGTATTTCGCGTTCTATTTTATTCGTCAAGGCATCTAGCTTTTTTTCAAGCTCTTTTTCACTCAGACGCTTTTCAGGGTTAGGCTCAAGTTTGTTGAGTTCATTCAGAAATGTTTTAAAAAATGTTTGTGCTTCTTTGAGATTAAATTCTGCTTTGAAAAAAAGCCCGAGGTCAAATTTAAGCGTGGGATTTTTTTCCATAAGAGGCGCAGCTATTAAAGCGACTAAAAGCGTTTTCTGTTTAGCAGGGTCCGTCAGTAAGTCTTGAGGTACACCGTCTGGATACGCTTCAAGCAATGCGCCTTTTACCATTTGGACGGCTTTTTGTTTATCTTCTGGCTTCATGATGCCTTTTTCAATTAATTTATCACAGAATTTTTCTAAGGCTTGTTCCAGACGATCTTCTACCATTATATGTGCCATCGCTACGCTCCTTTTTTAAACAGATAATAAATATAGTATACCAAAATGATGACTATTTTTATTGGCCTATTTGCATTACAGTAGTTTTCCATGAAAGATACTCAATCTATCAAGCTATTACAAATTGCACTCGCTGTACCTTTGCGGCGTTATTTTCATTATTTACCTCCTGAAACAGGGGGTTGGGAAAAATTGCAGCCTGGAATGCGCGTGCGTGTTCCTTTTCGACGCCGGGAATTGATCGGAATTTTTGTGGGGTTTACAGATCAATCCGATGTGGCACCGTCTAAATTAAAGCCAGTTTTAGATTTAATAGATGATAGCATTTTAATCCCAGAAGATATTTTTAAGCTTTGTGGGTGGGCAAGTGAGTATTATCACTATCCGATTGGCGAAGTTTTAATGAATGCCTTGCCAGTTTTATTACGACAAGGCAAAAACGCTACTACTGTTTTAACTACCACTCGCAAAAAAAATGTGCTTGCTGCTTGTCCATCAGAAAATACAGAGCAATCTTTACTATTAAATACAGAACAACAAACGGCTCTGAACGCTATCCAAGCTGCTGGAAATCATTTTCAAGTTTTTTTATTAGATGGGGTCACGGGTAGCGGTAAAACAGAAGTGTATTTACAGGTGATTGCGGATGTATTAAAAGCACAAAAACAGGTGTTAGTGTTAGTGCCTGAAATTGGTTTAACTCCTCAGACTATTCAACGTTTTCGTGAACGATTTTCTATATTAGTTGTTGCTCTGCATTCGGGTCTTAGTGAAAAAGAACGTTTACAGGCGTGGAGCAGCGCGCACTCAAATGACGCCAAAATTTTAATTGGTACACGATCAGCTGTCTTTTCATCCATGCCAAATTTGGGACTTATTATTATTGATGAAGAGCATGATCTTTCCTTCAAACAGCAAGATGGTTTTCGCTATCATGCGCGTGACGTAGCTATTATGCGTGCGCATTTTAAAAAAATTCCTATTATATTAGGCTCGGCAACGCCCGCATTGGAAACTTTATATAAAGCGCAACAAGGAAAGTTTATTCATTTGCGTTTACCTAATCGTGCGGGTGCGGCGCAATTGCCTGAATTTTCAGTACTGGATATCCGTAATAAACCTTTAGAAGAAGGGTTGTCACAAGCGATACTTGAAGACATTCGGCAACATTTAGAACGGGGTGAGCAAGTCATGCTGTTTTTAAATCGCCGTGGATTTGCGCCTGTTTTATTATGCCGGGCCTGTGGTTGGATGGCGATTTGTAAACGATGTGATATGCGTATGACGTATCATCAACATTCAAATCGTTTGCATTGCCATCATTGTGCTTCTGACATACCCTTATTTACTCAGTGTGGGGCATGCAACAAAAAAGAATTACAAGCCGTGGGTTTAGGAACTGAGCGTTTAGAAAAAGTATTAAAGAAAAATTTTCCGAACTATTCTATTGCACGTATTGATCGTGATAGCACAAAACGTAAAGGTTCAATAGAAGCTTTATTGCAAGCGATACAATCAGGCGAGCATCGTATTTTAATTGGTACACAAATGTTAGCAAAAGGACATCATTTCCCTAACGTGACATTGGTTACAATTGTGGATGCTGATGGTGGTTTTTTTAGTAGTGATTTTCGCGCGCTTGAACGGATGGGACAATTATTATTACAGGTTGCAGGCCGGGCTGGCCGTGTTGAAAAAAAAGGGAAGGTGATTATTCAGACGCATTATCCTGATCATCCGCTATTACACCCCTTGTTTTATAATAGCTATCAACAATTTGCAGATCTCATATTGAAAGAACGTGCAGGCGCTGCATTGCCGCCGTATTCGTTTTTTGCATTATTTCGTGCGGAAGCTTATCAAGTGGAACATGCAACGCATTTTTTACAAACAGTCAAAAAACTTTTTTATCCTGCGAATAAAGAACTGCAATTGTTAGGTCCCGTGCCTGCACCTATGCCGCGTCGAGCGGGGCGGCATCGCGTACAACTTTTAGTGCAGGCTAATCAGCGTGCTGTATTACAAAAATTTTTAAAAAATTTATTACCAGAAATTGAAAAAATTCGTCAGAAGCAACGTGTTCGCTGGTCGTTGGATGTTGACCCGGCGGAGATGTTTTAGGAGGAATAATTGAATCCTAAACGAACATTCTCAATCTTAATTGACACCCTGTTTCAATTTGCTATACTGCCCCTTCTAAAAATGCCGGGATGGCGGAACTGGTAGACGCGCCGGACTCAAAATCCGGTGGTGGCAACACCGTGTCGGTTCGATTCCGACTCTCGGTAATTTTTATTTCAGTTTAACTTATTTTATTTAATGGTTTTTTTCGCAATGAAGGTTTGTCTTTTTAGGAACGTAGGCTTTCAAGTGCTTAACAAATTCGCGTAAAGCCTTGATACCTGTTGCTTCGGCTTGTCTACACCATTCTTGCAATGCTTCTAGCAGTTCTGCTTGCGAAGCTGTGCTTTTCATCCATAAATTCTGTAATTTTAAACGAAATTGGTAAACGATATTTAACGAAGGATACCGTTCACATACCGTTTTTAATTGCTGTTGGCTTGCCGGATCAACAAGAGAAGGTTCGCGCATTAAGATTGTCTTCACGTGTCGCAATAGAGAGCGACTTGTATTACTCTCTGTACGGAGGCGTTCTTCTCGAAGCACAGGTGAAATCACTTTTTTGCTGTATTGCGCGAGCACCTGAAACCGATGCGTTAGAATAGCCTTGACTGTATCAATATCGACTGCTTTTTTATCATAAGCGAGTTGCGGTTTAGGTGGAATCCGTTTGGGTTTGGCGAGTCCTAAACATTGTAAAAGACGAATCATCAACCAACCGAGATCTATTTCCCACCATTTAACTGAAAACTTGGCAGAAGTTCCATACGTATGATGATTATTATGTAGCTCTTCGCCCCCAATAAATAAAGCCAGTGGCACGATATTACGTGACGCATCAAGACACTCAAAATTGCGGTACCCAAAATAATGCCCAATACCGTTAATGACACCTGCAGCAAAGAATGGAATCCAAGCCATTTGCACAGCCCATATTGTTAAACCAATTGCGCCGAATAGCAAAAGATCAATGGCTAACATTGTGTAAATACCCCAAGTGCTGTGGGCGCTATAAACATTTCTCTCCATCCAGTCATCGGGTGTCCCTTCGCCATAGCGTTCTAGCGTTTCTGCATTGGCTTTTTCTTTGCGATACAATTCAGCGCCTTGAAGTAAAACCTGCATAATGCCTTTAGTTTGCGGGCTGTGGGGGTCTTCATGAGTTTCCACTTTTGCATGATGTTTGCGATGAATAGATGTCCAGGCTTTGGTGGTCATGCCTGTCGTTAGCCACAACCAAAAACGAAAAAAATGACTGATGATCGGGTGTAGATCAAGCGCGCGATGTGCCATGCAACGATGTAAATAAATCGTCACGCTTAAAATGGTGATTTGTGTGAGCGCAAGCGTTATAACGATATAACCCCACCAAGGTAATTGTTGTAAGAGACCATGCATCATTTTTACCTCCACACTTTTTGATTTTTGAACTCTGTCTTAGCAGAATGGCGCCATGATAACACAATTTTGTGTTTAAAAGATAAGAATAAAGTATTTCAAGATTTGAGACTTCCGCTTTTGCGATGAGATTTGTGCGAGTTAAGCTTGCTATTAACGAAGATCGCGCCTATACTACTCGGCCGAAAATACACCCAGGTTTGAGTTCAACCAGTTGTTTTTTAATTTATTTTAAAGTAGGTGTTTTATGTGGTCTGGCCTCTCTAAGTTAGGAGCATTCGCAAAGCAGGCGGCGGCGGAGAGCGCTGTTTCTCGTGCTTATGAAGCAGGAGAAAAGGCTCTTAACACGGTCGGAAAAATAGAAATATTCGAAAAGGATATGTATCCGCCAGGCGGACTAACATCATCACCACAAATTGCAGGCTATGTAGCAGTGGGAGCCATTGGAGCGGCAGGGGCTTTAGCTGGAGGAGGTCCGCCTGCGGTAGCAACAGCAGTAGCAGGAGGAGTAGGTGCCTTTGCTACAGTAGTAAATAGCGCGGTAAGGGGCGTGGTAACAAAGTTGGTAAATGAAGGAGAAAATGGCCTGGGAAGGATCAACTTTAAAGCAGCTATTTGTAACTGTGATGTTGAGCGAATTAATAAATTACTTACTGAAAATCCTTACTTATTAATTTGTATTGTACCTGATGAAAAAACAAAAAAATCTTTTATTGAATTTGTGGTAGATTATCAAGGTTCCTTCCCACAATCATTTCATGCAATTTTTGTTAACAACCTGCCAGTACTGACTCCATGTTTTTTAGAAAGTTTACGAATAGTTGATGGTAAATTAAATGAGAATAATATTCCTAATATTGTTCGTATCTTAATGAACTCACCAAAGGTTCTTTTAGAATCTTATCAAGATGAGAGTGGACAGACACTTGTTTTTAATTATGCTGCGGCTGTACTCCAGCACGATGATTATTCTCACTTGCTGGAACTTATATTACAAAAATATAAAAAAGTAGCTAAGCCTAAAGTATTTAAAGCATTGATATGGGATTGCTACGATAACTCTGGGGTGTCGGATAAAGTAAAGAAAGCGTTAGAAAAAATAGCACCAGAGTGGTGGGCGGCAGAGGGTCAAAGAAGAAAAACGGCAGAGGAAGCACCACAGCAAGAGCTATTTTGCCTACCGCAGATAGAAGAAATCCAAGCAACAAAGAAAGAAGAAAAGGGTAATAGTAGTAATAGTTCGCAGAATATATTCAACGATCTGGTAATGCAGAGCGAAAAATTGGTCTCTTTCGAAGAAAAGCGTATAGCAGAAGAAAGAGAATGTAGAAACGCAGTTCTGGAAGAAATGCGAGTACTCCACGAGGCAGGAAAAAAGCGTATAGAAGAAGAAAAGCGAAAAGAAGCAGAAAGAAAAGCAGATGAAATAAAAGCACAGCGTGAGGTAGAAGCCTCGCGTGAAGAAGCGGAAAGAAAATGGGAAGAAGAGCAACAACAAGCACGTGAAAAAGCAGCGTTGGAAGAAGAAAGAATACGCGGACTCCAGGAAGCAAAAGAAAAGTGTGCTGCAGAAAAAAAAGAAAAAGAAGCAGAACAGGAAGCGCAGCGAAAGGCAAAATCAGAACAATCAAAAAAAAACCAGGAAGCAAAAGAAAAAAGACAAGTAGAACAAGTAGAAGAAAATAAAGCGGACACAGAGCGTTTTTCTCGTTATTCTCTTCCACTCACTCTCAGTCTTGATACTCAAGAACCACATCGGAACCAACAAAACTACGGCTCAGGTGGGGATCCTATGGTACCCCCTGAAGCGGAACAAGACAAACCAGGACCAGGTGTGAGCTGTAGCGGTCACACGGAGGATGACTATGATGGCTCAGCTACACCTGTCGGTAATCTGAATGAAGTAGATAGCTCTGAGCATAATAATGGTCAGTGGGCGTATTCAATCTTATCGCAACAAGGGGGTAGCAATAAAGAATTAACCCCTGCTGCCGAGGATACTTTCTCTTCCCTAGCTACTACTGCTGAAGTGAATACTGAACAAGGGCGCGCTACACAAAAACGAACTTCTTCGATATCTGGTTTCTTGCAAATGGCGTGTTTTTTAACAGGCGGTCTTGCAATGCTTGCTGCGATTGCTTTCCTCGCGTACATTGCAGTCGCAGCAGGCATCGTGCCTCCAGTGGTTGCTTACGGCGTTGTGGGTGTCAGTATTGCTGCTGTTGGTTTGTTCGGACTCAGAGAAATAAAGCCGTCATTACAGCGTTCGGCAAGTGAGTTATCTACGGCTGCTTTGCTTGTTTAGTAAGCAATCAGCTTACAGTATGGTTATCTCTAAGCATAGATTAGTTTCTTTTTAATTATCGGCACGGGTGGGTTCAATCTTCAGTTTTTAAGAATATGTCTTCCCTATTTTGTTGTTCTGGTTGATCTCTAGTTTCCATAAAATCTTTTGAAAATTTACTAAGGCTATCCCAGAGCGGTGCCAAAGAATTTGTAGTAGGAGATAAATATGTCATTATTCAAACCTCGTATGCTTCAAGATTAATTTCTTCATCATGATACCTATCCACGCTTGGACGATGCCCAATGCTCACCACTGAGCAATTCGGCAATTTATTTTTTAATAACGTATACATTTGTTTTTCGTGTGGCAGATCCATTGCTGAGGTGCTTTCGTCTAAAAATACCCAGTCAGGTTGTTGAAGTATGACACGGATGAAGGCGATACGCTGTAGCTCTCCAGGCGATAAGTGTTCTGTCCAATGCGTCACTTGTTGCAGTTGACTGGTTAATTGTGGCAGATCAACTGCTTGTAATAATGTGATTAATAGCTCATCTGAAGCAGGAGTGATTTTATCTGGGAATAGTAAAGCATCCCGTAATGTTCCTAAAGGCATGTACGTTGTTTGTGGTAAAAACATGATTGATTTTTTATTGGTTGGCAATGAAATTTCACCTGATCCATACGGCCAGATACCTGCCAGCATACGCACGAATGTGCTTTTACCAAGACCCGAGTGTCCTTTGACAACGTAATTTTTTCCATGAATAAGTGTTTGATTGATATTTTCTAATAATTTTTTTCCCTTCGGTGTTTTAATAATGATATTTTTTGCGATAATTTTATTTTCTGTATTTTTTGAAAAAACAAATTGATTGTGTTGTACTCTATTTTTTTCTATTTCATCCATATGATTTAAAAAACTGAGCAATCGACGCATCACTGCTTGCCATTCTGCGATTCCAGCATATGAATTGACAATAAAAGAAAAAGCATCCTGGATGCGGGAGAATGCCGATAATGCCTGCATTAAACCGCCTAGCTTAAATACTTTATTGAAGTAATTGGGTAGTGCAACGACTAATGGCAAAATAACGGAAATTTGATTGTACCCCGCCGTAAACCATAATAATAATTTTTGCCGTAAAATAATAGCGTACCAGTTTTCGAGTACGCCTGAAAAAATTTTATTTAAAATAGTCTTTTGGTTTTTTTCACCGCGATAAAGTGCGACATGCTCTGCGTGCGAGCGTACATCAATGGCTGCAAAACGGAAGTTAGCTTCGCGACGTTGTTGTTCAAAATTGAGAGAAATGAGAGGGCGCCCAATTTTGAAAGTCAGTAACGTGCCTATAGAGGCATAGATAATGCTCACCCATACTAAATAACCTGGAATATGCCATGTACCAAAGCGACCTAATGGTAGGATTAAATAACCTGATAATTTCCATAATACGTAAATGAAAGCGACAATCGTTGTCAGAGCATTGATTAAACCGATCGCTAAACTCAATGAGGAGGCAACTAAACTGCCAATATCTTCTTGAATACGTTGATCAGGGTTATCGGTATGTTCATCAAAATTTTCCAGATAATAATAGCCGCGTTTTGAAAACCAGCGATGCATAAATTGCTCTGTTAGCCATCGACGCCAACGTAAGGCTAAAAATTGTTGTATGTAATACCGATAGACAGAGACAATAATACTGACTGCGGCTAAAAACATAAAAATGACGAGCAAATCATAAGCGGCATGTTTGTTATAATCTTGCAGGGCATCGTAAAAATAGTTGTACCATGTAGTGAGTAACACTTCGAGGCCGACAAGAAAAATTGTCATGAGTAATACAGTGAGGAGTAGTGTGTAGGCAAAAACGCGTTGTGTTGATTGCCAGTAAATCTTGATGAGCCCCCAGCCAGTATAGGGGCGTGCTTCTAATTGTCGATCCATGTACCTTAATTCCCATTCATTGGTAAAACATCATAGCATAATGCTTCATTGGCAATGTATAATCTTGTATGGTCGCTGGATAGGAAATCGCATGACTTACAAATTTAATTTATTACAGATATGTTCTCTTTTGCTGAGTTTGAGCGCTTGTAGCTATAATCCTGCGAATGGGAGTGATCATTTAACCGGCAGCGCTTTGGGTACGGGCGTTGGAGCTATCGCTGGCGGTGGAACCGCAGCATTGCTCGGCGTATCGTCCAAGCCGGTGCTGGGGGTCGCGGCGCTAGCAGGCGCAGGAATAGGTTATTACTTTACAACCCTGCGTTTTGATTCTGCAGGAATTATACAAGCGGGTGGACAAGTCTATACGCAGGGTGAGTATGCAACAATTGAGATTTCCTCTGATAAATTATTTGATACGAATTCTTCTGAATTATTGCCTCAAGCTGAGCCTATTTTAAAAAGTATTGCTGCTGTATTAAATCGTTATCCTTGTCATAATATTATGATTTCTGGCAATACCAGTGGTTTTGGCTCTTCGCGCTTTGAACGAAAATTATCAGAAGATCGTGCGCGTCAAGTCGGCGCATTTTTATGGGTGAACGGCATTTCTGGGTTCAAACCACAGAGCTTGGATTCGCGTAAGCTGACTTATGTGGGTTATGGAAATTATTTTCCTGTGGCTAATAACCTGAGTAACGCGGGTATACGCGCTAATAGTCGCATTCAAGTTACTGCTTATCCTACTAAAGATCAATTGCTGATGAATAAAAAACAAATGGCATTTAATAATATCGGTGATCTTAACGAACCTCATTTTAAATAAGACGCTTCAGTTTTATCAACCCATCTGCGATTTTATAATAAGAATTAGAGATACTGGTAAATGATCGTGTGTATTGACCATCTTCTTTTGTGATTAAAAAAGTTATTATTTTTGCCATATTGCTCTTCATTTTTTATAGTGTCTAATTATTGCAGTATTATCTTGTTAAGCAGATAGCCACCACCTATTAACCAGCCAAACAAAAATATCGAAAGATAAAGTGGCTTTAATCCGATTTGTTTGACTTTTGTCAGATTAGTTTCAATGCCCAAGGCTGCCATGGCTAGTGTTAGTAAGAAAGTGTCGATTTGGTTAATGACATTGACTATTATGCCTGGCAGAAAATTTAATGAATTAAATCCTACGATGCCAATAAAAATTACGGCAAACCAGGGAATAGTGTCAGATATTTTATATTGTCGTTTTTGTTTTGTGGCGCGTGATAGCCAAACACTCAGTATAATGAGTGCTGGTGCGAGTAACAGCACGCGTGTCATTTTTACAATCACTGCGATGCTGCCAGTCTGAGTGTTTATTTGTGATCCTGCAACGAGAACCTGCGCAACTTCATGAATAGTCGCACCCGTGAAGATTGCATAATGGGTATTATCAAAGCCAAACCAGCCAGCGTGTTGCATAAAGGGATATAAAAACATAGCAGTGGTGCCAAATATGACCACACTGATGATAGCAATAGTGGCTTTATATGGCTCGCTTTTTAGCACACCTTCAGTTGCTAAAACGGCTGCTGCGCCACAGATAGCTGCTCCACTGCTGATAAGAATGGACGTATCGCGATCGAGTTTAAATAATTTTATTCCTGCCCATGTGCCAATCATGAGAGTCAAGCTGACGATACATAGATCGAGCATAAAGCCATCCAACCCTATGCCAATCACTTGTTGAAATGTTAGGCGGAAGCCATAAAGAATAACAGCAAGTCGCAGAATGCGTTTGGCAATGAACTGAATTCCAGGTATCCATTCGTGAGGTAAATGTTGACGCAGAGTGCTGCCATAAACCATGCCCACCACTATTGCAATGACTAATGGACTAAAGCCTTTTTCAGCAATCCAGTGCAAACCTGCTAGATAATAGCTGAAGAACGCAAGTAAGCAGATAAAAAAAATGCTGTTAAAGGTATGAGGGCGGGTGGCTTTTTGAAAGGGCATTTGATTTATACCTCATAATACCAATGCAGCAAGCTTTTCCCAAACAAGCGTGGGAGGAAGCATCGAGAAACAAGGTGGGCTGATGAGATAGGATTCTTTATCTTCTCCGCGATACGTACATTCTCGGCTTAAACAAGGAGCGCAGGAAAATTTTGCGGTTAAATGTGTTTGCGATTGACCGAGTGCGCCTGTGAGTATTGGATTGGTGGGGCCATATAATGAAATCGTTGGGATATTTAATGCAGCTGCTAAATGTCCTAAGCCTGTATCCACAGCAACGATTGCTTTAGCACTTGCCAGCACATTTGCTATGCCAACTAAATCGAGTTTTGGTAACACTTCCGCATGCGAACAAACTGATGCAATACGAATGGCGCGTTCGTGTTCTGCTGCATTCCCCCAAGGTAATTTAACGAGTAAGCCTTGTTCATTGGCTTTTTGGGCAAGCGTCATCCAATACTCTTCTGGCCAATGTTTCGTGGGCCAAGTAGTGCCATGTAAAAAAACGAGATAATTTTCAGAAGAGTGTGATTGCTGAAAGTGTTGTCGTTCAATGCCATAATCTGGCATTGTGGTGGGCAAAGGATACTGCAGTGCCTGGCTAAATAAATCACGCACTCGTGTGACCGCATGTTCTTCTTTGATTTTTGCGGTTGTGAATGAACGATGATAAAAAAGCGCTGCCAATGGATCGCGCGCAGCGCTGAAACTAAAACCACAGCGTTTGCCGCGTGCATTTAATCCGAGCCATGCGCTTTTTAATAAGCCTTGTGCGTCAATGATTAAATCGTATTGTTTTTCTCGCAATAATTGGCGAAACGCTTGCCATTCTTGCCATGTTTTTTTTGAAAAAATATTTTTGCGCCAGCGACGTAATGCGACAGGAATGACTTGATTGACGAGGGGGTGCCAGCGAGGAATTTCTGCAAAATTTTGTTCTACGACCCAATCAAATGAAACAATAGGTAAGGCACGGCCTGCATCTGTTAATGCGGGAAGTGTGTGTATGACATCACCCATGGAAGAGGTTTTGATGATAAGGACGCGCATTTTAAGTTTCCAGTGCTGACATAGCGTTAAGAACCATAGCGGGGTTTAATTCACGCATGCATCGGTGATGTTGTAAGGGGCAGGTACGCTGAAAACAAGGCTGGCACTCGAGTTGTAGCGTTAGAATTTTAGCTTTTTTATGTAACGGGGGTGTAAAAGAAGCGCTTGTAGGCCCATACACAGCGACCAAGGGTTTTTGTAATGCTGCGCCGATGTGCATTAAGCCTGAATCATTACTCACAATAACCGTTGCTAATGCTAATAAATCTATAGCTTCTTCTAATGTTGTTTTTCCTGCTAAATTGATTGCGCGTTGTTGTGTTGCTTGTTTAATGCGTTCAGCACCCGCATTGTCTTTAGGTGATCCAAAAATCCAAACATGCCAGCCTTCATTTAATTTCGCATTGGCGATGTCAGCATAATATTCTTCAGGCCATTGTTTTGCAGGACCAAATTCAGCGCCTGGGCATAATGCCAGTACGGGCTTTTCTGGATAAATTAATTGATGATTTTTGAGTGCCGTTAATTGAGATGGCTGGGAGATATGTAATTCAGGTACAGGATAGTCGCTGGGTAATGTTTCACCGGGTTCTAATCCGAGTGCCATAAAGCGTTCAATCATCAAAGGATATTGAGTTTTATTTAAGTGACGTATGTCATTCAGGACAAAATAGCGCATTTCTCCGCGCCAACCTGTACGGCGTGGAATGTTAGCCCACCAAAGTGCTAAAGCTGATTTAAAAGAATTGGGTAGGACAATCGCCTGGTCATAGTGATTCAATCGCAATTGCTTACCCAGGTTATAGCGCTTGCGTAAACCTAATTCTCCATGGGTCGTCGGTATAACAATAGACGAAGATATTTCTGGCATGCGTGCTGTGAGTGGTAAGCTCCAGGCAGGACCTAATACGTCAATCACTCTATGGGGGTCACGTTGTTTTAATAATTTAAAGAGACATTGTGCCATGACCATGTCGCCGACCCAGGCGGGCCCCACAATAAGAATTTTTTTATTCATCGTTTAAAATAAACTCCGTACCACAATAAGGACAGGTTGCACGCCCGTTATCTGTTTCAATGGGTAAATACACGCGTGGATGTGCATTCCAAAGCGTCATCTTTGGTAAAGGACAGGCCAAAGGCAAGTCTTTTTTTGTGATTTGATAGGATGACTTTGTTTGTTCCATGCTTATCCATTGCTCATATTAAATTGCGACAAGTATAATCTTATTTCTTCTTAGACTCTACTATTGAGTAAGTTTGAAATGCCATCTGCTAATTTTATTGTATAGTTAAATTGTAATTGTTTGTCTGTCTGAGTAGTGCTGGCATAAGACATTGGAATATCCCCCGTTCGTGGCGATGTCAATTGGATTTCTGCCGGGTAGCTTCCTGCGTTTTCAATATAACTAGTTAAATTTATTAATGTTTCTGAGACGCCTGTTGCTATATTTAAAGTGCCGCAATAATCATTTTGTATGGCTAGCCAATTCGCTCTTGCCACATCGAACACATGAATAAAATCTCTGGATTGTGTTCCATCTCCAAAAATTAAAATAGGTTCTTTCTTTTGATAATTCGCTATAAATTTAGAAATCACGCCTGAGTAAGGTGAGCTAGGTATTTGGCGTGGCCCATAAACATTGAAATAACGTAATCCTAAGCTTTTTACACCAAACAGTTGTGCATATAAATGCGCATAACGCTCATTGTTTGCTTTTTCGAGCGCATAAGGGGATAGCACTGTCAGGGGTAAAGGTAATTCATCTGAGCAAGGGAGGGTTGCTTCAGCACCGTAGACAGCAGCACTGGAAGCATAGATTAAACGAATATCTTTTTTATTTTTTTCCTGTGTTTTTCGAATAGCTTGTAGTACATGCAGGAATCCTTGTGTATTGATTTGCAATGATTGAATAGGGTCTGTTATGGATTGTTGTACAGAGGGCAACGCGGCTAAATGTAATACCGCATCACACTGAGCGATTTCGGTTTCGAGTATTTTATAATTTAATATATCTGCTTGCACAAAACGAAGATTCGGGTGAAATAAATTAAGATGCGTTAATTTTCCTGTGACAAGATTATCGAATACAACAACTTGAACGCCTTGTTGTAAAAAGAAATCGGCTGTGTGCGAACCAATAAAACCAGCGCCGCCTGTGATGAGTATGGATTTCATTTGTTAATGCTTATATTTTTAGGTTGATAATACTTTTAATACAGTTTTTGGTGCTTTCTCTATTATCTTAAGAAAGTTACGAGCTATTGCGTTTGGGGTGCGTCTATGTTGTTCCCATTCTTGAATAGTTCTTATGTTGACCCCAAAATATTCAGCAAATGCTGTTTGTGAAACATGTAGTTTTTCACGCAGTTTTCTTACATTAATTTCTGCTGGTGGCGTTACGCGTTTGAATTTTTCTAATTGGGCACGTGAAACGGGTTTGGCATCAGGATCAGGTTTTGCAGCTGAAATAATCTGCTCTTCTGTTAAAGATTTTAGTTTATTCCATTTTGTTTTACCTTTAGGTTTTTTCTTTGTCATATTTTTTTTGCTCATTTTTACTGGCTCTATATTTTTAGACGTTATGTATTTTTTAATGTACGTCAAAGCCGTATAGCTGTCAATAGGAACTAATAAAACCAGCACTGTCTGTGATGAGCATGGATTTCATATTCGAGGACATTAGCAGTCAGCAACTAGGGGCAGCACGCTGTGTTCTTACAAAATTCGCAACAGGCCTGCCTTGAACTCCGAAAATTGAAGCGGAGATAAAAGGCATGCAAATTGCTAAATAAGCCGAGAATTATAGAAAAAGCACGCTTAACTTATTCTACAACAGCAACAGCTATCAGAAGGCGCATTTGAAGGAGAATTATTCTCTACTCGATGCAAAAATGGCTCAGTGAGTTCGTTTTTGCTTTCGAGCGCTGGAGGCGCTTTGGGTGCTTTTCTCTGGAAGAGATTCATGACTGGGTTTGGTTTCATTTTCGCTTGAAGAAAGCGATCGAGGATATTCAGCAAGCTATCATGCGTATTGTAATTTTCTCTGAGGTATTGGCATACTCTCTGCCAATGGTCTAACAATAGAGGGCTATATATGTTTTCTGTTTGGAGTAGTGCTTCTGCTTCCTGATCACGTATATACACGTTTTTATATTTTAAATTGGAATACAAGGATAAGAAATTGCTTACTACGGGGTCGCCTATTTCTGTGTCAACCACTTCTTTTAAACCCTGCATTAATCTAATTTTGTCATTACTGTGGGGTATAAATACAGGGAGTGCATCCATCGATATTGCATCCTGGAATGTGTTATCACCTGAACAACCCATAAAAACCGTTGCTAATTGTTTAAATAAACGGTAGTCGTTTTCATACATATACACATCTTCTAATACCATACAGGTTTTATTTCCATTTCCTTCTAGCATTCGCTCAATGAGTTGATTTTTATTATTTACTATCACCACTTTGTTAAAGCCAAGTTGAACCAGTCTCGCTATCGATTTGTCGGCTAGAATAGAGTCTGCATGGAGTGTTCCTTGTAGAAATAGATGTCTAGGATCTTCTAGGGTTAATATCCCTTTATAAGCGTTTAATAAGAAATGATAGCCTATTTCTTCATTTAAGAAATAACAGGGGATAAAAATGACTTCTTCTATTTGTTGCAGAGGAAGTTTATCAGGATTCCCTTGATTAAGGAGGCGATGGAAGTTTTCATTTTCTATTTTAGACAAACATCCAGCACGTTCTTCTGCGTTCAATTTCTTATTCTGCAAAAAAATTCCAACTCCACGAGGGCCATTTTTTTGCCGGGAAAATCCCATGCTAACCGTGTAATTTTTATCTGGTTTAAACTGCCCGGTAGAATTTTCGCCATTTTCATTTGGGCCATAGTCGGGAACCCTAGAGGAGGGTGAAGAACCGTGCTCCATAAGGTATATAGTTTTTTCCCTGGGCATCTCTATATAAAACGCGCCATTCATTGTCATTGGAATAACAGAAAGGGAAATCCATACATATACATTTAACGTCTTAATAACCTTTTGTAGTTGTAGGCCATCATTTTTGATATAAAGAGTTAATTTTTCGTTGCTACTCTGATTGATTTTGCCAATAATTGTTTCTTGATCTTTTAAGAAATCACACTCTTCTTGCGATAAATAATCGTCACGTGTTCCTCTAATAAGTCCATAATGCAGTAATTTATCTACCGTTAATACCAATCTTTTTTTTGCGTTGGATTTGTAATAGTCGCGTTCATATTGTATATGGTATACAAATTGCATATCCGGTCTTTGTTTTTTGAGACGCTCTCCCCCAGTCAGTATATGTTCTAAATCTCCGATTCCATCGGTCATCACTCTTCCAGTTATGCCTATAGTTAACATATCTCTTCTCCTTAAAATGTTTTGTAGAATACCATATTGAGGGTTGAAATTTAAAGAAAATAGATGTTAAAAAAACAAGAATATTGCGTACTAGCTCGTCTTGTAAGTCAAGAGAAAAGTAATACACGGGATTGTTTATATATTAAAAAGAAGAAACAAAAACATCTAATAATTGGCTACTACTAATATCTAAATGGCATTGGTGGTCTAGCTCTCGAATGCCAGTGGGGCTGGTAATGTTTATTTCAGTGATAAAATCTCCAATGACATCTAACCCCACAAATAATAATCCTTTTTCGCGTAATGTCGGTGCAATAGCGTTACAGATTTTTAAGTCTTGCTGCGTTAAAGGTTGTGCGATACCTGTAGCGCCAGCAGCCAGGTTGCCGCGATGGTCGCCTGTTGCTGGAATACGTGCAAGTGCGTAGGGAATGGGTTCGCCATCAATGAGTAAAATGCGTTTATCGCCCTTAGAAATTTCAGGAATAAAATGTTGTGCCATGAGGAAATGGTTTTCTTGTTGTGTTAATAATTCAAAGACAACGTTGGCATTAGGATCGGATTCTGTTAGACGGAATATAGAAGCACCGCCCATAGCAGTGAGTGGCTTGCAGATAATATCTTTTTGTTCTCGATGGAAATCGCGTAATAATTTAATATCCCGTGTCACGAGTGTCGCGGGACAAAGTTCAGGGAACCATGTCGTGAAAAATTTTTCATTCGCATCCCGCAAACTTTGTGGTTTATTAAAAACTTTAACGCCTGCGCGTTCTGCTAATTCCAAAATATAAGTCGTGTAAATATACTCTAAATTAAAAGGTGGGTCTTTTCGCATTAAAATAATAGGTAACTCGGCTAACTCAATGAGATGATAATCTTCTAGTGAAAACCAATGGCCAGGATCATGAAAAACCGTTAATAACCGACTATTTCCAAATGCCTTGCCATCTCGCACGAATAAATCTTTTTGCTCAAAATAATGGATAGTCCAACCACGTGCTGCGGCTTCCCATAACATGGCTAACGTGCTATCTTTGTGAAAATAAATAGAGTGAATAGGGTCCATCACAATGCCGATATGAATATTCATTTTATGGGTGTTCCTTATTGATGTTCTAGTAATTCCCGGGCAGCAGCTAGCATACTTAAACGAGCAATGACACCATACGCATAAAAACGATTTTGACATTCTTCAAGAGATTGTTTTTCTGCAGGTGTATGACAAGGTTTTACAAATGCTAATGGTTCAAAATGCATGCCAGGCGCATTGAGATTTTCATCAATGCCACGTTCCTTGTGAACACGATAAAAGCCACCCACTACACGTTGTCCCCATAAATAAACCACTGGTTCTGCAACGGCATTCGTTGCGCTCCATGTTTCAAATGTATAAACGCCTTCTTGAATAATCACACGGTGTACAGGTTGCCCGCTTTTCGTTTTTGACATGCGGGTGCGTTCCTTACGATTTAATAAGTGCAGATCATTGACATCTCTCACTGTCATGACTGCCATGCCATACGTGCCTGCATCAGCTTTGACAATCACAAAAGGTTTGCTTGTAATAGTGTATTCATCGTATTTTTTTTGAATATCAGTCAGTAATTTTTCGACAGGGTGTATTAAACATCTGTTACCTTCATCTTGCATGAAATCAATTTCGTGACATTGTAAGAATAATGGTGCAATCAACCAGGGATCAATATGAATTAATTCGGCAAACGCATGACTGACATCCGCATAATATTGAAAATGGCCTGACTTTAAGCGTTGACTCCAGCCTAATTCTGCAGGAGGTACAATGGGTTGCTGTAGCTGCTGTAAAAGCGTGGGAATTCCAGAAGATAAATCATTATTTAATAAAATAAGATCAGGGAGGAAACCTTGAATGCTGAGTTTATTATTTTCTCGCGTAATAGGCTCTAAATGAATTTGTTTACCATGCGTGAGTGTGATGTTGCTAGGTTCTGATAATAAAGAACCTAAGCGTACTTTAAAACCGGCGGCGGATAAAATAGATAATAATGTATCAATATTATCCCAATAAAAAAGATTGCGCGTGTGATTTTCCGGGATTAATAAAATAGATTTAGCGGTGGGCAAATAGTGTGTAATAGCAACACGCGCTGCGTCGATAGAGAGCGGCAGGAATTCGGGGTTTAAATTATTAAATCCCGCAGGAAATAAATTCATGTCAACAGGTGCTAGCTTAAATCCTGCATTACGTAAATCAACGGAACCATAAATAGGCGCGGGACTGAGTTGCCACTGCGTTTCAAACCACTGCTCGATTTCTTTTTCTTTACTGAGCAATTGCTGTTCCAGCAAATGCAAAGGAGCCACCGATGCTGTTGTTAAGTGCGGGGTTTTATACGGTGGCTTAATAGGCACGTGTCGTATCCTTTAATTTTTTGAGGTGTGATAATAATTCTGCTGAATTGGTTTCACCTATCATACGTTCTGAGATTAACTCATTACCATGCGGGGAAAAAAATAATAACACCGGAGGTGCGATAATTTGAAAGCGTTGCAGGATGAAATGATCAAAACTGTTGTTTTTTGTAATATCTGCGCGTAACCAAACAAAAGTGGCCAGTGCTTGCTTGATGGCAGGCTGTGTGAATACATAACGATCCATGCTTACGCAGCTTGTACACCAATCTGCAGAAAAATCCAGCATGACCCATTTTTTTTCTTGGACGGCTTGTGCCAATAATTGATTCAGATGAGTATTATTTTTTAAAAGGATAAATGGAGGTTCTTTTGTGATAGTCGAAGACGGAGAAGTCTGTTTTATGAATTGTAAATTTTCTAAAGGGTATAAAGGGTTAACATTCCCTAGTAATGCACCCACCAGTAAGATAAGACCATAGATAAGCACTATACTGCTGATACCGTGACGCAGATGCTGCCATTTTGTAAATGCTTTAGCAAACTCACCCATTGTAATGGCGGAGGTAATCAATAGAATTGACCACAGAAATAAAACAACAGGTCCAGGGAGTGCTTTGGCTAATAACCAAATCGCAAAAGCCAACATGAGAATGCCCACCAGGTGTTCTATCGTTCGCATCCACTCACCTGTCTTAGGTAGAAATTTACCAACCGAGGCTCCGAGGAGTAAAAGCGGCAATCCCATACCTATTCCCAGAGCTAATAAACTCAGGGCACCTAATCCAATATCGCCTGTATGGGCAATATAGGCCAAAACACCGACTAACGCAGGACTGATACAAGGAGAAACAATTAAGCTGGAGAGGCCTCCCATTAAGAATACGCCTAAATAAGTTCCGCTACGCTGATGATTACTAAACTTCGTTAAACGATTTTGCCAGCGAGGAGGAAGACGAAATTCATAGAGACCAAATAAAGATAAAGCTAATAAAACAAATATCCCACTGAATAAAACGATCACCCAGGGACGCTGTAATTCAATTTGGATTCGGCTGCCAATCAAAGCAACGACCATCCCCGCGATGGCATAGGTGATCGCCATTCCTAATACATACGCGAGGGACAACCCAAATGTTTTAATGGTAGGGCTTTTTTTGCGATGACCAACAATAATACCAGACAAAATAGGCACCATAGGGAGTACGCAAGGAGTCAAGGCTAAAAGTAATCCCAACCCTAAGAAGCTCAGAATAATGATAAAAATATTATGCTGCGTAAAAATTTGTTCTATATAACTTTTACTGCTTTGCTCTCCGGGGGATATAGCAGAGGGGATAGTGGTGATGACTCGGTTTTTAATGTTCAGCAGTACTGTTTTTTGTAGGGGGCTATAACAAAATCCATGGCTTGAACATCCTTGATAGTGAATAGTCAATGCGAGTGTATTTTGGTGGAGGGGGATTATCAGAGGCACAATAATCTTCAATGTGTTTTTATAGATTTGATCAATATGAATGGCGCTTCGCTTCATTATGCTGGGCGGTAAAATAATTTTACCTGTTTTTATTTGACTTGCAGGGGTTAATGCAAAGTGAAGTTTGTTACGATAAAGGTAGTAATTAGGTGCAATATGCCATTCCAGGATTAATTGTTTAGGTGGGTTTAGATAGGCTGAAAAAACAAATGCCTGATCAGGTTGTAAGGGCTGTGATAGTTCTAGCGCCTGGTTTGGCAATGAAAATAGTAATAAGTTTATACATAAAATAACAAATAATAATATTCTTTTCATAAACGAGTCCTGTGATCTTTAGCCTAATATATAACCTCGAGTACCTATCGGCAAATAATTCACAGGATATTTATTTGGTATTGGCTCTTGAGAATGCTTAATTGATCCCCATATAAGACAAGGGAAACACAAGATTCATTCATTTTTTAATAGTAGGAGGAATATAAATGGGCATCAATAAAAAAATTCGTCCTTTGGCGGACAGAATTGTAGTACAACCCCGCGAACAAGAAACCACAACGGCTGGCGGTATCGTTATTCCTGATTCAGCAGATAAAGATAAGCCAATTGAAGGCACGGTTATTGCTGTAGGTGGTGGTAAATACGTGGATGGTAAACTCCAGCCATTGCAACTAAAAGTAAATGATAAGGTATTGTTTGGAAAATATGCAGGCACAGCCGTTAAGCTGGATGACAAAGAATACCTGATTATGCGCGAAGAAGATGTTTTAGGTATTGTGGAAGCGTAATTTTTATATTTTAAAATTTTCATAAAAATTTTATTAATAATACAAGAGGAATTTAACCATGGGTGCAGCAAGAGATATTAGTTTTGGAGATGAAGGCCGTCAGCGTATGCTGACAGGCGTTAATAAATTAGCACATGCGGTAGAAGCTACAATGGGTCCACGGGGTCGTAACGTGGCCATTGATAAATCGTATGGCGCACCGACTATTACTAAAGACGGTGTATCAGTCGCTAAAGAAATTGTGTTAAAAGATAAATTTGAAAACATGGGCGCTCAAATGGTGAAAGAAGTCGCATCAAAGACTTCGGATATCGCAGGTGATGGTACAACTACGGCGACTAAGTTAGCTCAGAAAATTTTTGTTGAGGGCTTGAGAGCAGTGGTAGCAGGTTTTAATCCCATGGATTTGAAGCGTGGCATTGATAAAGCAGTAGCAGCAGTTGTGGAAGAATTGAAAAAAATGTCCGTTTCCTGCAAGGACAGTAAGGCCATCGCACAAGTGGGTACGATTTCAGCCAATTCCGATGAGTCTATTGGCCAGATTATTGCAGATGCAATGAGTAAAGTAGGTAAAGAAGGTGTGATTACAGTAGAAGAAGGCTCAGGATTGGACAATGAATTGTCTGTCGTTGAGGGTATGCAATTCGATCGTGGTTATCTCTCGCCTTACTTTATTACTGACCAACAAAATATGTCAGCTAATTTAGAAAATCCACTGATCTTGATTGTGGATAAGAAAATTTCATCTATCCGTGATTTATTACCTACCCTGGAAGCCGTTGCTAAATCCAGCCGCAGCTTATTGATTATTGCAGAAGATGTGGAAGGCGAAGCGTTAGCCACTTTGGTTGTGAATCACATGCGCGGTATTGTAAAAATTTGTGCAGTGAAAGCGCCTGGATTCGGCGATCGTCGTAAAGAAATGTTACAAGACATTGCGATTTTAACGAAAGCACAAGTGATCGCTGAAGAAATAGGCCGTACACTGGAATCCACTACGTTGAAAGACTTAGGTTCTGCGAAACGTATCCATATCACTAAAGATAATACCACTATTATTGATGGTGCTGGGGAAAAGAAAGACATTACTGATCGCATTACTCAGTTGCGCGCACGTATTGAAGAAACCACATCTGATTATGATCGTGAGAAATTACAAGAACGTGTTGCTAAATTAGCGGGCGGTGTTGCCGTTATTAAAGTAGGCGCTGGTTCTGAAATTGAAATGAAAGAAAAGAAAGCGCGTGTGGAAGATGCATTGCATGCGACTCGTGCTGCTGTTGAAGAAGGGGTTGTTCCTGGGGGCGGTGTTGCACTGATTCGTGCATTGCAAGCAGTCAAAAATCTCAAAGGCAGTAATGATGCGCAAACGATGGGTATTCAATTGACATATAAAGCGCTTGAAGCGCCATTGCGTCAGATTGTGACGAATGCGGGTTACGAAGCCTCTGTTGTTGTGAACAAAGTCATAGAAGGCAAAGGAAACTTCGGGTTCAACGCAGCGACTGGCGAATACGGTGACATGATCGAAATGGGTATTTTAGATCCTACCAAAGTCACCCGTACCGCGTTACAACAAGCGGCGTCTGTTTCTGGCCTGATGATTACTACGGAATGCATGATCACTGATCTTCCTAAAGATGAAACTGACGCTGGCATGGGCGGTGGTGGTGGTATGGGAGGAATGGGCGGCATGGGAGGCATGGGCGGGATGATGTAATCTCCCTCAAGCCTTCCTATACTTTAAATGTATTAAACCCCGCTAACTGGCGGGGTTTTTTCGTTAGTTATTGTAAACGGCACACCCGCATATTGTTGTACGTGACATTTAAAGCTGCTTTCAGTAGGGGCTAAGACCCCTGTTAAAGTAATAGACATGGATTGCCCTGTCAAAATCCCCTTTTCTAAATGGCAGAAATTTCTTATTTTTGCATAAGGGCCAAACACAATATTAGATGCAGTGACCTTGTAAGTATGCCCATAAGTAAATGCTATCCAAAAATTAGTTTGCTCGCGTATGTCAAATAAGTAGGGCGATACTCGCCCTGTTTCTTCATCTCGAACAATGAGTAACCAGGTGGGCTTACCATAGATACTCAAAAAACGCGTATTGATTTGCAAAACTTGCCCTATAGATTCATCAGCCAGTGCAAAGTTGGACGCGCTTACCGCTAATAAAAATCCTATAATCCATTTACATTTTTTTATTTTCATAAAAATATTATCCAATAATCAAATTTATCTTACTATAATAGGTATCATATTATCTGAGAATAGTCATGAAAACACTCATTATACCTGACCTTATTGTTAAACCGTCCCTTATTCATGGCTATGGCGTCTTTGCAAATAAAGATTTTGAAGAAAATGAAACCATTGAAGAGTGTTATAGTATTTTAGGCACAGGGGAAGATGCAGGGCTGAATAATTATTATTTTCGATCAAAAAACACAAGACGCTTCTTTATTCCGACTGGTTTTGGCTTACTGTATAATCATGCGGACATCCCCAACGCAACTTATTATTTTGATGAATTACATTCGTTACTCATTTTTAAATCGCTACGGCCTATTCGTAAAAACGAAGAAATAAAAATTTTTTATAGCAAAACATGGTTTTCTGACAGAGAAATGATTGTCAAGAAAATACCTTATTGGCGGAAGTTGCTGCGTTTTTCCATCAAGATGCCCTTACGGGTTGGTTTCATTGTAGGGTTTTTAGTGTTAATCAATCAGTGGCTGCACGTATTAACAGGATAATAAACAGTAGGCATAACAGGCCAAAACTCACCAATGACCAAGCCGCCAAACTCAAATGCAAAAACTCCCAACCCATTTGTGAACATTCCATGCCGCCCTGCCAGATTTGTTTAATAGCATCAGGCAATGAAAGAACATTAAAAATATAGGATAAACTTGCGCTACAATCGCCTGCACCACTAGGCGGCGACACTTGCAACCACACTTGGCGACTGGATAGCAACAATCCGCTTGCTCCTATCAATAAACCCCCTATTCCCCACAGGATCTGCCATTTTTTTTTAAACGGAATGACGATGCCTACAAAAAAAATAATGCCTAATAATCCCATGATGAGACGTTGCAATAAACATAAGGGACACGGATTAATGCCTTTATAGATTTGTAAAAAATAGGCAAGTCCTAATAAAGCGATAATCAAAATTAATCCTGATGTAGAAGTCAAACGAAAAATACGACTGTTTCTCATGTTTTTTTTCACTCTGCTAGCCAAGTTTGTAAAATTAATTGTGCAGAAACACTGTCAACTTGTCCACCTAATAACGCTTTATACCCACCGTGATTAAATAACCGCTCCCGCGCATCTTTGGTGCTTAATCTCTCATCCACTTCATAAACAGGCAATTGATAACATTTTTGTAGTAATAATTTAAACTGACGCGCCGCGTGAGTTAAAGGCTGTTCGGTGCCATCCATGTTTAGCGGAATACCGACGATAAGCGCATCAGGTTGCCATGTTTTCATTAATTTATTCAGCGCATCCATGGAGGGTACACCTTGCTTTGCAGCTAATGTGACTAATGGACGTGCTGTTTGAGTAATGGTTTGGCCAACTGCCACACCGATGCGTTTCGTGCCAAAGTCGAAACCCAGTAAAATTTTGTGTGTGTCTTTGTTCATACTGGAATATACATACTAAAAAACTCATTATATATCAACTCTATTATGAAATACTTTCTATACTAGAGAAAAAACAAGATTCATATTATCCTTGCTGATATGAATAAGAACTCATATTAGAAAGGTTAATGAATGCTCTCTTCATCGCTTATTATTGCTACTCGGGAAAGTCCACTGGCTCTTTGGCAGGCCAATTGGGTTAAAACACAGCTCGAGAAATATCATCCGTCTATTAAAATTACGTTGCGGGGGTTAACGACTTCGGGCGATAAGATTGCTACAAACGAAAAATTATTAACAAAAGGGTTGTTTATAAAAGAACTGGAAGAAGCCTTACTGGACGGTCGTGCGGATATAGCCGTGCATTCTATGAAAGATGTTCCAATGGTTTTATCGCCTAAGCTTTGTTTGCCCGTGATGTGTGAGCGTGAGGATGCGCGCGATGCGTTTGTTTCTAATGAATTTAAATCAATCGCTGATTTGCCTAAGCAAGCACGCGTGGGTACTTCCAGTTTGCGTCGGCAAAGTCAATTATATGCATTACGTCCTGATATTCACTTTGAAAATTTACGAGGGAATATCAATACGCGTTTAATGCATCTGGATCGCGGTACATTTTCAGCCATTATTTTAGCGGCCGCGGGACTCAAGCGTTTAGGGTTACAAAATCGAATTGCATCGTATCTTAGTATTGAGCAATCATTACCAGCAGCAGGGCAAGGTGTTTTAGGAATCGAATGTCGGGTAGATGATTTAGAAATACAAGAGAAGATTAGTTTACTCAATCATCCCGAAAGTTATCATTGTGTAATAGCAGAGCGTGCGATGTGCAACCGCCTGGGGGGTGGCTGTCATGTACCCATTGCAGCCTATGCAACGCTTTCCTCGGGAAGAATGCGATTACAAGGTCTAGTCGCGCGTAAAGATGGTACATTATTATTACGTGCAGAACAGTCTGATAATTTAGAAGATGATTTAAAGAAGGCAGAACTATTAGGTATCGCCGTTGCAGAAAATTTAATTCAACAAGGCGCAGAATCTATTTTACATACTATAGAGAAATAATAATATGCAGAGTCTGAATGGCTTAACTGTCATGGTAACACGCCCTAAACCACAAGGTGAAACACTCTGTGACCAAATCCGAGCGGCAGGTGGCCATGCTATTCATTTTCCAACGATTGAAATTCATCCACCTAAAAGTTTGGCTGCATTTGCGAAAGGTATTGTAGGTTTAGGCCACTATGATTGGGTTGTTTTTATTAGTCCCCAAGGTGTTTACTTGAGTGCTCCAGCAATTCATGAGCATTGGTCTCAATTTCCTCCTGGCGTTGAAGTAGCAGCACTAGGTGGCGGTACTGCTGACGCATTACGGCAAGCGGGATTGCCTGTTGATATTTATCCGATGGATGATTGGCGTAGCGAGGGATTATTAGATGATGCGTCTTTTCAAGAATTAGCAGGCAAAAAAATTGCTTTAATCTGTGGCGAGGGTGGCCGTGATTTGTTAGAAAGAACATTAACGGCCCGTGGCGCAACCTTAACAAGAATCATTGCTTATCAACGCTGTTTACCAAAAGTCAGTGTGGATGAATATATTAAACTACTACAAACCCATCGAATAGATATTATTCTTTGCACATCGGGTGAAATACTCCATAATTTGAAATTATTATTAAAGGCCGCATGGCCAGAATTACGTCTTGTTCCTGTTATCGTGATCAGTGAGCGAATGGAAATACTAGCCAGGCAATTAGAATTCGAAACGATTTTAGAGGCAAGAAATGCGAGTTTCAATGCGATCATGGAAATTTTGAAGGATTATTTATGTCAGATGAAAGAGAAAATAAAATAGCAGAACCAACCTCTGTGAGTGTTAAAAAAAAATTACTATTGTCTTGGATAAGAAGACATGCTGGGTTTTTATGCGCTGTTTTTTTTATCCTGTTATTGCTCGTCACGAGTGGTTACGGTTATTGGTATCTGCTCAAGTCGAACGAACGAGTAGCTGCGCTGACAATACAATCTAATAATCAATCACAGTTATTGCAGGCTAATGCGGATGAAATAAAAAAAACGATGCAAGGATTGAGTGATGAATTATCGCAATTGAAGCAAAATATACATACCACAGGGGTAACAGCTTCACCTCCTCAACCAATGACATTCGATAGTTCATTAGATAAATCACCTGCGCTCACTAAAAAAACAGATCGGACCGCTATTTTTATATTAGGCATTATTTTATTTTTATTTTATTTTCTCAGTTTATTATTTAGCAATATGAAAGATTTTTTTGTGTTTTTAGGTAATGGGTTGTACTGGCAATGCAGGGATAAATCTTATAATCAATCGAGTGATCCTGTCGCTGACTGGAAAAATTTATTGAAAGTATTGCCTAATCTATACCAATCGAAATTAGTCACACATACACAGCTTTCTATGCTTGAAAAAAAAATCCATGTAGAGTTAATAAAAGCAATGGCTGATGACCAACCAGAGAATGCGTCAAAAATCGTGGGGCTTATTAACCAATCACTCAAGCACTATTGGGATGCGGATCTGGTTAGATTATATGGGTTATTACCCACAGAAAATCCTATCAAACAATTAGCGCAGGCTGAGCGTTGGCTGCAAAAATATCCTAATCAAACATTGCTATTATTAACATTAGGAAGGCTTTCTTTACGTTGTCAATTATGGGGTAAAGCTCGCCATTATTTTGAAGAGAGTTTAAAACTAAATAGAGACGCTAAACTCTGCTTGGAATATGAAAAGTTATTAGAAAAGGTAAGTGATTCAAAGGCCGCAATGCTAATTTATCGAGATGGTTTATTATCGTGAACACAAACCATCCGTTAAAAATTATTTTTGCAGGTACACCTGTGTTTGCTGCTGTCGCATTACAAGCGTTAATAGATTCGCCTCATCAAGTGATAGCAGTTTATACTCAGCCTGATCGTCCTGCTGGACGGGGTCGTCAATTAACGGCTAGCCCAGTGAAAACATTGGCGTTACAACACAATTTACCGATTTTTCAGCCGGAAAATTTTCGTGTAATGCAAGAACAAACCCAGTTGGCAGAACTGCATGCGGATATCATGGTTGTTGCAGCATACGGCCTGTTGTTACCTTCTCCTGTTCTACAAGCGCCTCGCTTGGGCTGCATTAATATCCATCCTTCATTATTGCCTCGTTGGCGTGGTGCTGCTCCTATTCAGCGCGCTCTTTTGGCGGGCGATGAAAAAACAGGTATCACTATTATGCAGATGGAAAAAGGGTTGGATACAGGCGCTATGCTTTATAAAACAACTTGTTCTATTCAGGAAGCAGACACGAGTGGAATACTACATGATCGACTCGCTCAATTAGGCGCGGAATCAATAGTAACGGTATTACATCAGTTGCCACAGCTCAAGACTGAAATTCAAGAGGAAGCATTAGCCACTTATGCAAAAAAAATTACAAAACAAGAAGCACTGTTAGATTGGCATTCTTCCGCAGAAGAATTATCATGTAAAATTCGCGCATTTAACCCATGGCCAATTGCATACACTTATCATAATAAGCAAGTCATTCGTGTATGGGAGGCGATTGTCATTGATTGTGATGCGAGCAAATATCACCCTGGCGAAATGATACAAGCGAATGCGGCTGGAATAGATATAGCAACAGGAAAAAAAGGATTACGTTTATTGAAAATCCAATTACCCAACGGGCGAGTGTTGCCTGTAGCGGATATTTTAAATGGGCGGTCTCATGATTTTATAGTAGGTAAAGCATTAGGTTAATTTTTCAAATTCTATATTTGATTCGCTGTTGTTCGTGTATTAGAGTAGAATAATGATTTAGCATTAGCATAGTTCACATTCTAACGTAAAAAATTATAGAGGAGGAATAGAAAATGCCTAAGAAAAAGCACGGTGTAATTTTTTCGTCTCATAGAGGTAAAATAATAGAAGCTAATCAAAGGTCAAAGCATCGAGCTGGAGAAGTAAGAAATGTAAATGTAATAGACCAATTTAACAGGGGCATGGAAAAAGTTAGTAAATTAAATAATTCTTCATCACTGATAGAACTATCAAAAAAATGGCTTGCAAAAGCAAATAGTCCTCAGTCGTACTCTGGTTTTTCTATGTTTTTATATACTAGCGTAGCATGTGCAGCGGCAGAAAAGGCTTATAACTATGAAGGACAACAGTTTGAAAAAAAACGTGTTTTTGATACTAGCTTTTTTGAGGTTTCTCTTCAAAAAATAAGGGCTTATGTGCTGGCCATTATAGCTGCGGGGCGGCGCGATGTTGTAGAGATTTTGCGGATGCCGGTTGATCCTTCAAATTATGGGCTTCTTCCTCCGCATGAAGTAGTTAACGCAATGAACGAATTGTCAGGCCAATTACGTAGTGTTGTGGAAATTGCTTTTGATGCCGAAAAGTATAAGTTTTCTTTGGGTAGTGATATTTTTCCTCGGGCAATATTAGGCGAAGATGTTTTTGAAAACAAAGAGCGTTATGCGGCAGAAGTTATGGAAGAATTTAAAAGAATGATCAAATATATGTCCATGTCTGAGAATTTAAAATCCCTGTTGGAACAAGTACCAATCGAGATTACCAAGACTAAAAACGATGCTCTGGAAGTGGCGAGGAAGCTTAATAATAAACGTTATGGGGTTATAGTGAAGTTAGTTGGCGAAGCTCTGTTTAGCGCACTTGCTGAGGTACAACCTTCAATTCCTATCTGTTATACGCTAAAAAGATTAGGTATGTTTTCTCCTGCTGATGATTTCGAAGAAAGATCTGGGGGCGCTGAGGAACAGAAATATGAAGTAGACATACATGACTTAATAGTGGCATATAAGGGTTAAAAAATAAATAATAAGCTAACTATAAATTACATTTGGGAATAGTAAAAGTTATCCAGGAAAAAGCTTTAATTGAAACCTCGATGGACGGCTATTAATTACTCGCATGGCAATTGCGCTCAGCTTTTTCTTTTTAGCCAGGTAACAGGTCACCTCTATTAAGAACGGCTTGAAAAATTTTTAATAGGGGTGACCTGTTATATGCTGCGTATGTACAATGAGTCCTGCTAAGCCAATCATCATGCTCATCAGCCATAGAAAACTAGACCAGCTTCGGTTAATAAGGATTTGAAATTTATCCTCTATTTTTCTATCGAACTTCTCATCCATTTTATCCAATTTCTCATCCATCCACGCAAATTTTTTATCAAATTTTTCCTCTATCTTATCGAATCTTTCATCTATCGTATTGAATCTCTCATCGATCTTATTAAATTTTTTATCAAGGATATAAAATTGATGTTTCATATCCTGTTTTATATCAACCAAAGTAGCGTTAATATTTGATAAGGTTATCTCAATGTGCCACTCTCCTGTAAATTTTACCGTATATTTTACAACTATGCGGTAAATATCACGGATTTTCTACTCTAGTATTATAGAGTGCGTACTTTATGCATCAAGCGTCCTGAATGGTCACACTAGACTCTTTCATCAACTTTGAATCAACTGGTTCAAAGCGACCGCCAAGAACATCATGTAGCCACTTTTCTGCATAAGCAAGATAGACATCAATATTAGCGTAATGTTTAAATTGATGTCCTTCATCAGAAAATGAAAGCAATCGGACTTTCTTTTTTAATTGTTTTAATTTATCAAAAATTTGTTGAGATTCTTCTTTAGTGACAATGGGATCATTATCTCCCTGGATTAATAGTAAAGGTCGTTCAATTTGGCTTGCAAAATTAAGTGGTGAACGACTTGCTAAAAATTGCTGGCCTTCTGGAGTGTCAGGATCGCTCCCCATACTTTTTATGAAAGCACCTTTAGTGAAAAATACTTCTGAGTCTGATAAAGGATAACCAGGAAAATCCCAATAGCTTGGTACCTTTTGCATGACTGTTATTAAACTGGACGGGCCCACAATAGAAACGCCGACTGCAAATTCTTTAGGAGTAAATGATAATCCTGCCAAGGTCGCATATCCACCATAGCTTTGACCCATAATTCCAACTTGTGCTTCCGTTGTAATACCTTTATTGATGCACCATTTCACTCCATCGATGAGATCAAAAAGTGCCTTCCGGCCCCATTCTCCATTTCCAGCGTTAACGAGATTTTTTCCTAGTCCTGAAGACAGTCTAAAATTCACGTTGAGAACTGCATATCCGCGACTGGCCAGCCATTGAATATAAGGATTATACATTAAATTATTTCGTACTTGAAAAGGACCGCCGTGTGGCAAAACAATTAAAGGGACAGGATTCTTTATAGAATCAAGAGAACTTATTTGATCAGGTAAAGTAATATAGGCAGTGAGGAGTAATCCATCCCTCGTTTTAAATTCAAAAGGAATCACCTTTGCTAACTGCGCATAAGTTTTAGCTATGAATAGTGGAGTAATCTGTTTTGTTTCCAAATTGTAAAGGTAAAAACTAGTTCCTATTTTTTGAGGATGATATGCTCGGACGATCCAAAACAATTTACTCTGGCTTGTGACTTCGAAATTTGTGCCAATTGTTTTTTCAAAAAAATCAAAGTTCCCTGAACCCAGGTTATGCCATTCTTTTGTCAGCCAGTTTGTTGAGTACATACAAGGATAGTCATTGTCAAAGACAATTTCATTGATGTCACTTTTAGAATCGTGAGCCAATTTTGTTTCTTTTCCAGTGGTTAAATCCATTGATTTGAGCCATGTGGTATCAGAATTTCTTGAATCGAGATAATAAAGAGTTGAATTGTGAAGTTTTATAAGTCGTGAATGGAATGCATCTTCAGGAGAAAAGTGCATATAAACCGCATTATCTTTATAGATATCAATAGAGCCATCCGTATGGACCTCTTCTTTGAAAACGATATTGAGATTGTCATCAAAAGTAAAACGAGAAAAACGATTATTTTCAAAAATCTTAGTTAACGAATCATTGTGAGTATCAAGAATAAAGATATCATGATATTTAGGGTTTCGATCATTAATCCCTACAGCAATCCGATGGCCACTGACTTTAAAAATTTTAGCCGTAATGTTTTTAAAATCTTTCGTATTATTTCTTAGTTTTCCCGTGCCAATATTAACAGAATATAATTGGTAAGCTTTTGAGCCATTGGTATCTTGTAAAAAAACAATATTCTTTGAATCATCTGTCCAGAAAAATCGATAAATTTCTGGAGTAGGAAAGTGGGTAAGCTGTCTTAATGCATTATTCTGATGGCACTGATGACGCGTACATACGTAGAGATTCATTACGCCTGATGGTTGTGCTTTTACATAAGCAAGATAGTTGGAGTCGGGGCTTATCTTTATAGCCATAACATCAGGGGGCGCGAAAAGTATTGCTCTAGGGATATAGGGGGTATTTAACTGATCTGCTGACAATGCTATTCCTCCCAAGCAAAACATGGTTATCGTGGTAGTAAAAATAGTAATTTTTTTGATCCAATTACGCAGAAAAGGTTCCTCACGTATGTTTATAAATAAAAAGCCTATTTAGAATAGGCTTTTTTTATGAATATATTTAACAAAATATACAGAGACGTTTTTTAAAATGGAATATCATCATCAAAATTATCTGCTGTTGCCGCTTGCGGTTGCTCCATGTCAGCACCTGATTTTTCAGAGACGTGTGTTGGTACATCGCTGTGGCTCATATTGCTGCCACTATTACTCCCTTTACTGTCTAGCATCTGCATAGAATCAGCGATGATTTCAGTCGTGTAACGATCCTGGTTGGTATTCTTATCTTGCCACTTGCGTGTTTGCAAACGTCCTTCAATAAAAATTTTACTGCCTTTGCGTAAATACTCGCCTGCAATTTCAGCTAAGCGGTTATAAAATACGATGCGATGCCATTCGGTACGTTCCTGGTTTTCGCCGCTTTGTTTATCTTTCCACATTTCAGTGGTAGCAATAGTCACATTTCCAACAGCTACACCATTGGGGGTGTAACGTATTTCGGGGTCGCGGCCTAAATTGCCGATGAGGATCACTTTGTTAACGCTGCCTTTTGCCATGGTAAATTCTCCTAAATAAAATTAAATTTCTTATGCCTGGATAGAATACTGAGGGTTTTTCATATTAAACGCAATAGCTGACCAAACAAGAGTAAGTATTGTGCAAAATAAATAAATCGAGGTGAGGCCAAATGCACCGTATAACCAGCCACCGAGAGTGCCGCCAGCAAAGATTCCTAAAAATTGTGAGCAGGAATAAATGCCAAGTGCCATGCCTTTGTGGGTAGGTGGAGCGGCGCGTGAAACCAGTGAGGGGAGAAATGCTTCAAGTAATGAAAACGCAGAAAAGAATAATAATAGACTGAGCGCAGAAAGCAATAGGTGATGTGCAAAAATCCATAATAAAAATTCAGCGATGCCAATGAGAATGATACTGCCGATAAAAAAGGGTTTTACACAGTGCTTTTTTTCAGCAACCATAATACAACCGATTGCAGATAAGAAAGAAATAATGAGTATGGGTATGTATAACATCCATTGCTGGTTGCTGTTTAGGCCAGCTAGTGTTTGCAAGCTGATTGGGATCGCGACAAAACTGGCGGTAAAAAGAAGGTGTAATAAAAATATGCCACTATTTAATCGTCTTAACTCGGTATGTTTTAATAGAGCTAAAAATTGTTGAGATGGTGACTCGTTTTTTATGAGAAGGTTATTCCTGGTAGGTTTAGGCGTTGGAACAAGCGTAAATAATAAGACAATCGCAATAATACTCAATAAAGCGGCTAACCAGAAAATGCCACTGACTTGAATCCAGGCTGCGCTAATAGGCCCTATGACCATCGCTAATGAAAAAGAAAGCCCTATTGTGACGCCTGAAATAGCCATCGCTTTGGTGCGTTGTGTGGTGCGGGTTAAATCAGCTATTAATGCGATAATAGTGCTACCCACAGCGCCTGCGCCTTGCAGGGTTCGTCCGAGCAGCATGCCCCAGATAGTATGTGACAGGGCGGCAATCATGCTACCCATTGCAAAAATACATAAACCCAGAGCAATTATTTTTTTTCGCCCAACATGGTCAGATAAAGTGCCGAATGGGATTTGTAATAACGCTTGAACTAAGCCGTAAATGCCCATCGATAGCCCGATCAGGAATGGCGTTGCGCCCGATAAATGTGAGGTATATAACGCAAATAAAGGCAGCACCATAAACAACCCTAGCATGCGCAAGCATAAGATAGTGGATAAAGAAAAAACAGCCCGGCGTTCAATGGCGTTCATTTTAGAAGTTTTAGAGTTAGAGCGGGTCATCTGCGTATTCTTTCGTTATAATAAGTCCCCATTATAATGAATAGACGTTTTAAACGATAAACATATTATGAAAGAAATTCAGATTCGAGGTGCTCGCACCCATAACTTAAAGAATATTAATTTAAATATTCCCCGTGACCAACTGACAGTGATCACGGGTCTTTCAGGCTCGGGTAAATCTTCTTTGGCATTTGATACTTTATATGCGGAAGGCCAGCGGCGCTATGTAGAGTCATTGTCATCTTATGCGCGGCAATTTTTATCGCTCATGGAAAAACCCGATGTGGATCATATTGAAGGGTTATCTCCTGCTATTTCGATCGAGCAAAAATCGACTTCTCATAATCCGCGTTCTACTGTTGGAACTATCACCGAGATTTATGATTATTTGCGTTTATTATTTGCCAAAGTAGGACAGCCACGTTGCCCTGAACATCAACATATCTTAGAAGCGCAAACCATTAGTCAAATAGTGGATATTGTTTTAGCCATGCCAGATGAAACTAAAATTATGGTGTTAGCGCCGATGGTACGCGAACGCAAAGGCGAGCATTTGGAATTATTGCAACAATTGCGTAGCCAAGGGTATGTACGCGCACGTATTGATGGTGAGTTAGTAGAATTAGATCAAGCACCCAAATTAGATTTGCGTCGTAAACACACGATTGAAGTCGTAATTGATCGATTAAAAGTCCGTCCTGATGCTCGTTTAAGATTAGCAGAATCCTTTGAAACAGCGTTGCGTTTAGCTGATGGCTTAGCGGCGGTTGGTTTGATGGATGATCCTAATGACGTGCCTCAAGTATTTTCTGAAAAATTTGCCTGTCCAGATTGCGGATATAGTTTGGCAGAGTTAACACCGCGTTTATTTTCTTTTAATAGTCCAACAGGCGCGTGTCCCGCGTGTGATGGCTTAGGCATTAAGCAAAATTTTGATGCGGATTTGATTGTAACGCATCCCGATTTTAGCTTAGCAGAGGGTGCGATTCGAGGGTGGGACAAAAGAAATCCTTATTATTTTCAAATGTTGTCTTGTCTTGCAAAACATTTTAAATTTAATGTTGATACAGCGTTTTCGAAGTTACCTAAAAAAATTCAAACTGTCATACTCTATGGCAGTGGCAATGAAATTATTCATTTTCAATATCGCAATGATCAAGGCCGTAGTTTCAATAAAAAAGATCCCTTTGAAGGGATTATCCCCAATATGGAACGTCGTTATCGTGAAACAGAATCAGAGATGGTGCGTGAAGAACTCAGTAAATATCTAGCGAATAAGAAATGTGAAGCATGTGGCGGTGCACGTCTATCAAAAGCGGCACGGCATGTCTTTGTTGCGGATAAGTCATTGCCTGACCTGACGGGTTATTCGATTAGTCAAAGCAGAAAATTTTTTGAAAATTTACAGTTGACAGGGTTTCGTGCTGAAATTGCGGTTAAAATTTTAAAAGAACTCATCAGCCGCTTGGATTTTTTAATCAATGTAGGATTGGATTATTTAAGTTTAGATCGCAGCGCAGAAACATTATCAGGCGGTGAAGCGCAACGCATTCGTTTAGCGAGTCAAATTGGCGCGGGCTTAGTCGGTGTCATGTATATTTTAGATGAACCTTCTATTGGATTGCATCAGCGTGATAACGCACGTTTATTAAAAACACTTTACCATTTGCGGGACTTAGGCAATACCGTGATTGTAGTTGAACACGATGAAGAGGCGATTTTAAGCGCGGATCATGTCATTGACATAGGCCCTGGCGCGGGCGTGCATGGTGGTACGATTGTCGCGGAAGGAACACCTGCGGATATTTTGCGGCACCCCCATTCATTGACGGGTCAATATTTATCAGGTAAACGGCAAATTACAGTACCAGAAAAACGTCTTTCGATGGATCCTAAAAAAATTATTTTATTGGAAGGTGCGACAGGTAACAATTTAAAAAATATCACTGTTAAAATTCCATTGCATTTGATGACGTGTGTGACGGGTGTTTCAGGTTCAGGTAAATCGACATTAATTAATGATACCTTAGCGCCATTAGTTGCGCGTGCAGTAAATGGTACTTCCCAGGAGGAACCTGCTGCTCATAAAAATGTAGAAGGCTTAGACCAATTTGATAAAATAGTCGAAATAGACCAGAGTCCCATTGGTCGCACCCCCCGATCTAATCCAGCCACTTACACAGGTTTATTTACGCCTATTCGCGAGTTATTTGCAGGCACACAAGAAGCACGTTCACGTGGATTTACACCAGGCCGATTTAGTTTCAATGTCAAAGGCGGCCGTTGTGAAGCCTGTCAAGGTGATGGCGTAATTAAAGTCGAAATGCACTTTCTCGCCGATGTCTATGTGACGTGCGATGTTTGCCAAGGTAAACGTTATAATCGTGAAACATTAGAAATCACTTATAAAGGGAAAAATATTCAGCAAGTGTTAGCAATGACAATTGAAGATGCTCGTGTTTTCTTTGATGCTATTCCCGTTGTGTCACGTAAATTACAAACGTTAATAGATGTCGGTTTATCGTATATTTGTTTAGGTCAAAGCGCGACAACTTTATCGGGGGGTGAAGCGCAGCGAATTAAATTAGCACGCGAGCTGTCGCGTCGTGATACAGGTAACACACTTTATATTTTAGATGAACCCACGACAGGGTTACATTTTTTTGACATAGAACAATTACTCAAAGTATTACATCGATTACGTGATGCAGGTAATACGATTGTAATTATCGAACATAATTTAGATGTGATTAAAACGGCTGACTGGATTATTGATCTAGGACCCGAGGGAGGCGATAAAGGCGGTCAGATTGTCGCGGTCGGCACACCTGAAGAAGTTGCGAAACATAAAACATCGTATACAGGGTTTTTCTTGCGGAAGACGCTGAAGTCGCGCACTAAATCCAGTGCTGTGCATGTGCAATGAGTCCTGCCAGACCAATCATCATGCTCATTAGCCATAAAAAGCTAGACCAATTCCGGTTGATGAGGATATTAAATTTATCATCCATTTTTTTTTCGAAAGCATCAAATTTAGCATCAAACTTAGCATCTATCCTTTCAAATTTAGCATCTATTTTATCAAATTGACGTTTCATATCCTGCTTGATATCAGATAAAGTAGTATTTATATTTGAAAGAGTTGTTTCAACAATAGCTAATCGTTCATCATCGCTCATATAAGTCTCCTGTTTTCTAGCTGCCATTTATTATTATCCTTGTGTGAAAGTATAGCATGGGAATGAATTATTTGTGGAAGGATGTTGATGAGAAAATAATAAGAGAAGATTTTAGATCAGAAAGGAAAAAAAATTCTACATCAAATTAAAAAGAGAAGCAATCCCATTGGTTAGGAAAATAATAGGCGGGAAGAGGATATAGGACAGTATGTGAGTAAACATTAATAACAAGAGAATAAAAAACCCGTACGGTTCCAGCAGATAAAAATACCAAGCGATTTTACCTGGCAGCAGATGATAAAGCGCTCGCCCGCCATCAAGCGGTGGAATGGGTAAGCAATTCAACACACCGAGCAGCACGTTTATTTGGATGCCCGCTAACCCCATCCCTACCAAGGGTACACCAAACCACAGAGGTAGCTGCATGCTTAGCTTAGCAATGATAGCCCATATCAAAGCCATCAGAAAATTGGCAGTCGGCCCTGCAAGTGCAACGATGACCATATCAGAACGCGGGTGACGTAAATTGCGTGCATCAATGGGTACGGGCTTAGCCCAGCCAAAAATAAAATTGCTGATGGTGAGTAATACCAGAGGCATAATAACGGTGCCTATGGGGTCAATATGTTTGATTGGGTTTAATGTCAATCGACCCGATAAACGCGCAGTCTGGTCGCCAAAGAAGGATGCCACCCAGCCATGGGCCACTTCATGCCCTGTAATGGCAAACAAAACGGGCAATGCCCAAATAGCAATTTTTTGTATAATGCTGCTTTCTATCATTTTCGCAGTATAAAAGAAAAATACATCTAATTCCTAGAAAAAATTTGTTACCATGGGTTTTATGACCATGAAAATTTATTTAGTCGGCGGAGCCGTACGTGACCAATTACTTGGCGTTCCTGTCAAGGAAAGAGATTGGGTAGTGGTAGGGGCTACCCCAGAGGATATGCTCGCCGCAGGATTTCGCCAAGTCGGAAAAGACTTTCCTGTGTTTTTGCACCCTAAAACAAACGAAGAATATGCGTTAGCACGCACTGAGCGTAAAGTGGGACGGGGCTATACTGGGTTTGAGTTTGATGTATCTCCGCAGGTGACTCTTGAAGAAGACTTGAAACGTCGTGATCTGACTATCAATGCCATGGCACAAACACCCGAAGGCGCTATTATTGACCCTTATCATGGCCGGGAAGATTTAGCAAAAAAGATTCTGCGTCATGTTTCTTCGGCATTTATTGAAGATCCTGTACGGATATTGCGCGTTGCGCGTTTTAATGCACGATTTGATTTTGACGTAGCGCCTGAAACATTAAAACTGATGCGCACCATGGTTGAGCAAGGTGAAGTGGACGCACTCGTTGCTGAACGCGTTTGGAAAGAAGTAGAACGTGCGCTGGGTGAATCGTATCCAGAAAATTTCTTTGCAGTGCTGATAGCGTGCAGCGCTTTTACTGTGTTATTTCCTCAAATGATATTTTCTAAAACTGAACTCACAGCGTTAAGACAAGCGGTCATGTTTTCTAATAACCCACCCATTCGTTTTGCCGCATTATTACATACATTATCTGAATTTGAAATCCAAGCGTTGAGTGATCGTTATCGTATACCGGCCCATTATCGTGAACTGGCTATTTTAGTTTCTAAATACTTACCGCATTATCAAACAGCAAAGACTTTAACTGCAGAAGAACTATTAGAATTGTTACAGAGCACAGATGCTTTCCGGCGTTTTGAGCGGTTTAAAAATTTTTTATTGGCTTGTGAAGCCTGCTCTTTTGATGGGGGTTCTTCTCGTGCCTTATCAGAGTGGGTGCTTGCTTGTTATGATGTGGCCAAAAATAGCAATATTGCCCCACTGACTGCTTCGTTTACGGGTCAAGAGCTTGCTCAACAAATTAAAGAAGAGCGACGAATGACCTTGCGGAAATGGTTATCTAAATAGCCTTGACTTTAATGCGAGGCTATTCTAACGTAAGCTATCTTTAAAATTAATCTTTCAGAAAGGGTATCAGATGAAAAAGAATTATATGATGAGCGTGATATTATCGAGCTTGTTAGTACCAAGTATGGCTGCTTTTAGTGTTACACCTTCTACAATGAGTAATACGATGAATCCAGCGCAAGAGAAACAGGTAGAAGCTGCTGTTCACGATTTTATTATTAAAAATCCCGAAGTCGTTATTCAATCACTTCAAGGTTACCAGCAAAAACAGATAGCAGATCAAACCAAAAAATTTGAAAAAATTCAACAAAACGCGCCTCAGTATGCGAACCAATTATTCCACGGTGCGGCTGATCCTGTAGGAGGAAATCCGAATGGCGCAGTGACATTAGTCGAATTTTTTGATTATCAGTGTCCGCATTGTATTGATATGACAGCAACGATTGAAAGCCTCCTTAAAACTCATCCTAATTTAAAGGTTGTTTTAAAAGAATTCCCTATTCGAGGTGCCATGTCTGAACTCGCCACACGCGCTGCTTTGGCCGCTCAAAAACAAGGTAAATATTTTGAGTTGCATACAGCCTTGATGAGTTCGAAAATAGAGCCTTTAACTGAAAATACCATTTATGATCTTGCTAAATCCGCAGGCTTAAATGTGGATAAATTAAAAGTCGATATGAAAGACAAATCTGTTGATCAGCAGATTAAGACAAATTATCAGCTAGCGAAAGATTTGCAAATTATGTTTACACCCGTTCTCTTTATTGCCAAGAGTAATGTGACTCCTAATGTGAAATCATCGGATATTGCATTTATCCCAGGTCAAATTTCTAATGAACAATTAACGGATGTTCTTAAAAAAATAGGGGGGTAAGTTTTGTCTCAAGACTCACTCAAAAATTATGAGCCAACGCCTGCAGAGGCTTATTATTTGATGCAGCGTTTTGCGACACTGACGCTCTGGGATGCTTATAACTTAGAGCCTTCTAGTCGCGAATTTATTGAGTTATCGTTAAAAGAAGCCAGCCCGCATTATCGTATTTATGATAGGGGCAGTTGCCTGGTGGCAACTCCTGCTGATTTGTTTTCGCATGAACGGACCCTTGAGGATGCGTTACAAACAGCTAGAGCCATGGCGGTCGAGGTGTATAAACGTGGCTGGGGGGCGGTAGAACTGGCAGGTTTTAATAAAATGGTTCGAGCGGGCTGGGTCGAGATACAAATACTGGGTCATAAGCACGGTAAGCCATTGGATGTATTGCATTATGAGCCAACGGCGGCGGACCATAAACTGTGTCAAATGCAAGAACAAATTCAACCTCGTTTAGGTAAAACGCTTTAATTTTTGTATAATATTTGCATAACACCATTGCAATGACTCCAATAAATCGAGTATAATGCCCCCACTTTAATTTGAAGAGGTATTTTTCATGTATCGCCGACATCAAGCGGAAGAAAAAAATGTACCACCTCCAGCAAGAGTGTTAGATACCGAAGAAAAAGCAGAAGCTATACGTGAAAAAGCCAAGCGGGTTCATAGTAGCTTTTGTCTTGTCTTGAATCAATTGACCGAAACAGGAAAAGGTATTGCCCCTATCATTGAATTGGGCTTTGATGCTCCTGGCGGTATTCTTAAAAAAGCGATTACCAAGCTTAAAGAAACAGCGAGCATTTTAGGTGAAGATCAAAAAATAGAAGCATTTGAAGGAAAGATGCGAGAGATTCAGAATGATTGGGTCTCAGGCAAGCCTGTGGATGTTGATGCGGCTTATGCGTTAGTTAGGCAATTACAACGTAGTATAAATACGGAAGCTAAAGATGATGAGCTTGGCATGGCAGCCGAAAAACTCGCTCAACAACTCGCTGCTCTTCCTGCCAAAATTGATCAAGAGATCGAACGATTAGAACGAAACACTCGCAAATGTGCCAGCGATCGAGCGAGTACAGAAGTATATCAAAAGCTTGTTGAAGCGGCGGATGATAACTGGAGAACAGAATTGCCTTACCCTTCTGACAATCCTGGAGAGCTAAAGACACGAGAGGAAGAGGAAAGTAACCTGGGTAAACAAGAAGCATGCCAGAACGCTATCGCACGCCTTGTGAAGCGTAATGATGAGAATATCGCCTTTAATTATGTAAATAGCTTAGCCTGTACTATCTCCCGTGAAAAAGATAAAACGGGAAGAATTGTTTTTAAAGTGAAATATGTGAATGACAATCCTAAAAATGTAGAACAAGCGATGGAGAAAATGATTTTACGTTGTCACGAGCTAAACCCCTCATCTGAAATCCTGTTAAGCTGTACGCTATTGAAAGATATTTACGGCGATCCTAAAAAGTATATGGAGATGAGGCTGAAAGAATTAGAGGGTGTGGTAAAGACAGCAGAAAAAGCTAAAGCTGAAGGTAAATACATTGCGATTGTTTTGGATGCTTCAATAAAAGAATTATTAGATCAAATGCCTGAAAATCCTAAACTGATCGCTAGAATCAGTGATTTACATCAAGAATGGGAGACGAAGGTCAAAAAAACTCAGGCAGAAAAAGAAGTACAAGCTACTGCTCGATATAGCTATAAAGAAAGTGAAATTTATAAAAAACCACAAGGCGATAATATTTCATCTGATCAGTTAAAAGAGATAGTTAACAAATACGAAAATGAATATAAACAGCTTGATGTGGTTGACCGTTCTATTGAAGAAAGTCTTACAGATTTAGAAAAAAAAGTAGAGGAGTGTAAGAAGGATAAAGATGGATTAGAAAAATGCCTGGCAATGCTTATGAATTTAGAGAGCGTTCAAAAAGAAACATATAAGAAATTTCAGACGTTGTCAGAAAATATGGAGGGAATTTGTCCTCACCTTTCACCAAAAATAATACAGAGTATTCCTCAAGCTCAACCAAAGGTGGGACGTGTTCTTGCTCGACGGCTGGATAAAGATAAGATGGAGGAGCAGAGGAGCAAGATTAAGGAGTTAAGGAGTAAGGCAGATGAATATCATAAAGAGTCACTGCTACAGCCTTTACGCCAATCCAAACCCTAAAAAAAATAGTAATGTGGATTAGACGCGCTTTTTGCGTCGTAATCCACCAAAAAAATGACATTATCAAAAAGCTATAAGGTGGATTAATTGGTAGATTACGACCCAAAAAGCGCCTCTAATTCATCCTACATTGCTTGATATTGCTAAAGGTGTTGATAGTCAATGGCGCCTTAACTTGATGCAGGGTAATCGCCCTCAGCTTTTTCTTTTTAGCCAGATGAGTAAGCAACTCCAC
>JBEPVM010000002.1:0-90708 GCA_041690995.1 Gammaproteobacteria bacterium
GGATAAAATGCTCTGTCGGGTCGGCAATATTCATTCACCACATGCGCGGGTAACAACAATTGCGCGCCTCCTACTTGCTTGCACCAGTGGGTTTCCATTGCGTCCCAATTGCTTGCTTTATACCAGGCTTTATAATTTTGTTCATACGTCTGATACGCACCGAGTAATTGACTGAAATCAAAATACTTCCCATGCTCTGTGCCGTTCTCATCCAGTGCCATGGCTTGAAGTTGTGCTTCATCCCGAGGGATATACTTTAATAACATCAGCCACATGTTCCAATCCAATGCCCACAGCGCATATTGCAGAGCTGTGATGTTTTTAAATGTCCGTTTTGATAAATCGGTCACGCTTCCTGCCGCGAGTCCTAACCGAGGGTTCGCTTTTAACAGCGCTTCTGCCTTGTCTTGTTCGCCTTCTGCGACCAGACGTAAAAAGGTACTGACATCAGGCGGTGTGGCTTTCGCAGGCTTCCAAAAGTGCGAATAGACTTTTATCCGCCCTTCGGTGTCTGCTTCTTTATTTTCTTCTGCGGCAGCTTTTTTCTGTTGCTCTGCTTTTTCTTGCTCTTTTTGCACTTGCTCTGCCTGTTGTTGGACTTTTTCTTTTTCTGCTATTTTTTGAGCCTGTTCCGTTTGCATTTTTTCGGCGTATTTCTGGTCGGCTTCTACTTGCGCTTTTTCAGCGGCTAGTTTCTCGGCGACCTCTTTTGCCTTCGCTGCTTTTTCTTTCTCTTCAGCCAACTTCTTTTTCTCCGCGGCTAATTCTTCTTTTAATTTTTGCATTTCTTCAGCTTGTAAAGCAACTTGGGCATCCGCTTGGGCTTTCATCTTCGCCTCCGCTTCAACTTTTGCTTTTTCAGTAGCGACCGCTTTTTCCGATTTTTCCACTGCTTTTTTAACAGCGGCTGCTTTTTCTGCTTCTATTTGTTTGGCTTTTCCTTCTTCTGCGTTTTTTAGCTGTCCTATTTTCAATGATTGCTCGGCGGATTGTTTCTCTACGGCTCGTAATTGCTGGCTTAATTTATTTTTTTCTTCTTCTAAAGCCTTTTTTTGTGCTTCCTGTACGCGTGTGGATTCCAATACGTTGGCTTTCTCTTGTTCTAGCTTCTCTTGTTTCTGTATCGCTTCCTCTAAACTAGCTTGTTTTTTCTCTAGCTCTGCTGATAATGTTTGCTCCCGTTCTGCTAAGGAAGAAAGATGGGCTTCTTTTTTTGCTAATAGAGCCTTTGTTTCTTCATAAGCTTGCACTGTCGCTGCTTCCAGTTCAGTTTTTGCTTTTTCGCTAGTGATCGTTTTTTCGGATTCTTCGACTGCTTTTTTGACCGCGGCCACTTTTTCTTCTTCCGTATTTTTTAGCTGTCCTATTTTCAATGATTGCTCAGCGGATTGTTTTTCTACGGCCTGTAATTGTTGGATTAATTTATTTTTTTCTTCTTCTAAAGCTAAAACCTTTTTTTGTACGTCATGTGCTAAGGCTAATTCTGATAGGGTGGCTTTCTCTTTTTCTACCTCTTCTTGTTTTTGGAGTACTTCCTCTAACACAGCTTGCTTTTTCTCTAGCTCTGTGGATAAAGTTTGCTCCCGTGCTGCTAAGGAAGAAAGGTGTTCTTCTTTCTTCGCTAATAGTGCCTTTGTTTCTTCATACGCTTGTTTTGCGTCAGCTAATTCTACATGGGATGCATCGTAACGCGCTTTCCATGCCTGCATCTCTTGGCCTGCTCTTTCTTGCTCTATTTTTGCATCACCCGCGGAATGGGCGACCCCTGCCTGACGCATCAGTCTAATAATAGCTACGTAACACCGCTGATAGTGTTTTCCTAAATCGATCATCAGCTCATTGCAGCGTTCGAAATCAAGTAGTGCGCTTTCACCCATTCTTTTTAATGTCTGTGTCTTCAATTTGATATCGCATAGCAGTTCGTGGCAGTCTGACAACTCCTCTTTTATCTCATCTGAGGCGGGTAATAGCTGGAGTAATTGTTCTAACTTTGCATTCTGCCTCTCTGCTAAAACCACGGAGTCTCTGACCAGGTTAATCTGCTGCGCTTGTTGGCGGGTGATGTCTTGCTCTAATGAACCAGCCTTGGACTTATGTGCGTCTAGCTCTGTTGTTAACTCAGCACGTGTTGATTCCAAGACAATACGCTGGTTTTCGAGTTGGTTGACTCGGGCTTCTCTTTCGAGTAAAGCTTCTCTGAGTTGTGTTTCCACCTCGACCGTAAAAAGACTCTCACTTCGACTGACAAAGGCTTGTTTCCCTTTGTGTAGTTTTTGAAGAACAATTTGATGGGTGTTTTCGCAGGCGGCCCTAGGCGCTAACAAGCTTTTATCGGTTTGTGCTTTTTCATACGCTAAAAACGCATTTTTTTCAAAAAATGTCGCTTCTTCTTTTTGAAGGGTTTTTTGGTTCCCCTCATAGGATTGAATGCTGTCTGCCAGACTTTCCATCCAGCATTCGAGGGGAGTTGGGTTCTGTGATTCTCTGTCAGGTGATTGTTTTTCATCTGCATGCTGAGCGTGGGGAACTTCCTGTTGGAGAGGTACGGCCGCATAAATTTTCTCTAGTTGGGTCCGCAGTGCTGATACATGTACGAAGTAGTCTTGCCGGCAGCTGTCTCTATACGCTTCGTAGTCATCATCCATGCGTTGTAACCCCAGTATGGTAGGAAGAATACCAACGGGATCGCTTAAACTCGTCAACGCTTTAATATAAGCCTGCATATCATGCTGACCATTCTCTAGGTTAATCCAGGGGGTAGCATCGACCATCAGGTATTTATAGCCTAAGCTGGGGAACGTTGCCTTAAAGGTGCCTTCCAATAAGAGGGGCATTAAGCAATGTTTATCTTTGGCCGCTTTTTCGAGGGTAAAATCCAATTCTTTTTTCACGTTCGTTTGACTTTCTACACCTGTTTTTTTTGAATAAGTCTCTGTACCAAACAACAAGACTAAATGACTTCGGGTCACCCCATCACGCATTTGCGATTCTACATCCCCCACCATGCGATCTAAATCGAACCAGACCTGAACACCGGCTTTCTTCAAGTAATGACTCATCTCTTTGAGAAAAGTTTGGAGTTGTACAAACCGTGGCTCATTTTCTTTTCCCCACGCGTAGCTGAAAAAAACTTGGGGTTTGGCGATCAAGGCGGGCATAGGAAGATCGTATTTTTTTCCTGCACCAAAATATGCTTCGCGTTTTTCGACTTGCAAGCGTTGGATAGTCAGTAAAAACGCTTCTAATGCATGACTGGCTTCTAATCTTTGCAGGAGAGATTTAGGTACCATGGGTTCGGATGATCGAGAAAAGGGAGGCGCTTGTCGTTCAAACATGGTAAGACTCCTTGCGAGTGTTTTTAATAATGTAGAGTTCTTTTAGCAGATCTCGATTATGCACAAAAGATTTTTCCTGATTATCTGCATAAAGTGACTTCACGACCTTACACGTTGTCACATGTAACGTTTTAATCGCGACAGGTTGATTTTGATAGTGTCCTGCATAGACGACCCCACAACCCTCTCGGCCTAATTCAGTTCTGCCAGATCCCGATTGAAGATCAGGATCAAATTGTAATTCTTGGGGTTCAATAGCGGGGATAGTCACAGTGAATTGGACTTGAATGCCTTTGGAAGATGCATACATAAAACGAGCCTCCTCGGAGAGTGTTGTAGTTTGTTAGCCTGCTAACAACGAAAGAAGAATGCACTCTACAGCAAAACAGTCAAAGAGTCTGTGCGAAATTAACGTAATAGTTTGTGGGATAAATACTTGTTTTATGAAACACAGTTAATTATTAATTTGACTGGCTCATTTCATGATTATTTATTTTTATAATTTTGTTGTTCATCCTAAATATTTCTGAGTAAGTAGACGTTGTTGAAATGATGAATGATCTTTATAAAAATGAATGGCGTTTCTATCAAAACTTTTTTATGCCAGCAACGAAGTTGGTAGAAAAAACTCGCCTGGGATCGCGCTATCGTAAAAAATATGACACCCCTAAAACACCTTATCAGCGAATCTTGGAAGAACCCTCTATCCCACAAAAAATAAAAGATAAATTAACAGAAATTTATAATACACTGGATCCCTTTTTATTAAAAAAGAATATTCAACTTAAGCTAAAACGTATTGTTCATGCTATAAAATAAATTAATCTCAAAAATTATTTGTAAGTTTTTACAAAGCTTTTATTTTGGGGGATACCAAAAACAACATTGAATTGAGCGATTTTTGCAACCGGACAGATCGTCTTATTTATTTTCTCAAGCTTTATAAAACCATACGCCGATAACATTTTTAATGTTCTGGAAAGGTTACTCGATTGCCGTCCACTTATTTCCGATAATTCACGTATCGAATGAGGTTTTTTCTCTATGATCATTTGTAGCAATACTTGGTTATCATCGCTTAATACCTCAGCAAGCGATCGAATGGAAGTAAACCAAATTTTAGGCTCATCGGAACGAGGAACATACTCGCCACGTGCAATAGCCAATGTACGCTGACGAATTTCTTTTTGTGACATAATACCAATTTTAATTTTTTTCATATAGTTTCTCCTGCTCAAGCCCTAATGAATTAAGAACCTTATCAACTTCCAACCAAAAATCTTTTAGCAACTGATGAGCATTTGTAAATAGATAAAAAACACCTTCATCTTCTGAATTTCTATGGCGATGATCGAATGTTTTTCTGCCTTGATATTTTCGCTTGTTATTTCCTTTCACTTTAACTGCATGAGCATTATCAAACCCCATCATACGTTTACCCGTTCGATCATGAAGCGTTAAGCTATAACGAATACCATGCGGAATCCCGTCTGTTTTGGGTACTTCGCGAACTTCAAATTTCGTCCAATGGCCACCCGCTTGCTCAATCACCACTCCATCCAGATTAAGCAATGTTTCGATGTTATTAAATTTATTATTCATTGTTATCACCTGTTGATAATAATCATTATAACGGATAAACTGCCTTAATCAAATCAATTTACCAACAAACAGCTCCTCTTATGAAAAAGAGGATTAAGAACGAGATCAGCTAACAGATTGAAACAAGATAGAGAACTGTAAAAAAGAAATGGGCTGAGGTTCTTGCAAATAATGAGATAGCTATTTATTGCTATGGTCAACAGCTAAAGAATTTTATAACAAATTATTAAAAATAATAACCAACCGGATGGAAGCGTTTCTATCTGGTCAATTACTATGCTAAAGTAAGGTTTTTATTTGAGGCAGCGCGCGCATGCGTGCGTGGCATGCGGAGCTTTACTCTCTCAATACACAAAAAATAATAAAAAATTTAATTTTTTAGAGTTAGCCATGCTCCTCTTTCTTGATCTGTTTTTGTGGCCGACCCAAATAATTCTGGCGAGTCACTACTTTTTTTCCTGTTCTTTTCTCTAAATCTTTCCTCGCATTTCCTGCTACTTCACCGCCTGATCGTGCAACAGCACAATTTTCTTCAAAACCTTGGGCATCTTCCTTGCGTGCAATTTCAGTAGTAGAGGCTTCACCCAACATCGTAAAGATTAATTCAAGGTCAGTCATGTGATCGCGTAAATTTTCACGTTTTAATCCTTTAAGATTTTTATATTCAGAAGATGTCAGCCCAAAGGTTGCTTTAGAAATTTCTGCTGTCAAAATAGCGTATTCTAATTGTCCGCCCACATCACGATTTTTCCATTCATCTGTTAGCTCTTCTCGTATTTGGATGCCACGCATCCTTTTTTCAATCCACGCGTCATCATAACCTTTGGCTTTGTATATTTCACGGGCGCGTTTGGAGGCTAATTCTGGGTCTTCAATCTCTTGAACGCGTTCATAGCCTACTTTGGCTAGCCAGCGCTTAAAGGGCTCTGCCTTCGGGGAGGGTATTGACTGAATGATTCGAAACACACCTTCTGTGTTTGAGCAATTAAGTTTTTGAGAGCCGCCAGCAGTCTCTACTAATACAGGGGAAACAATTTGACCCCATGCTTTATTTAATTCATAGTCTCGGCCTCTCATCTTTTTTACGTACTCAGATGCATTAGTTGTATCTGTCAGAGCAGTGATAATGTCCGTTAAAACAAACCACCATGCGTTCTCATGAAAAATTTTGCGTATTTTTCGATCATCAAAAACAACAATATGGTTCTCTGGCAACATTTTTTTATTCATTATTAGGACTCCTTATTTATTAACAGTTTTTAAAAAAATTCTGACTTACTTTCTCCAATTTTGAGATAAGCCCTAATTATTCAGTAAGTTAAAGGGGGGGGACAAATTGTCCCCCCCCTTTTTTTAACTTAGGCATTACCTTGCTTTAAGAAAATGACTGTTTCCTCATTTCCCCTTATACACTTCAACAAACAATCGGTAACCTGCTGCATAGGTTTCCTTAGACGTTCAACATCAATAATCAAATAACCTGATGTTACGTCATTATTCATTTTATGATTGAGTAAACGCTTGAGGGCATAAGCCGAAATATCGAGGCTTTCGGCAGTAGTGATAAAGGTTCTGCGAAGGTCGTGGACGGTGAATTCAATACCTGATAACTGTATCACATTCAACATTGCCTTGCGAGGTTCTTGCAAATAACCCGTATCACTTTTAGCTGGAAAAACAAACTCTCCATTACTAAGCAGCCAAGCGAAGCAGCTAACTTGCTATACGAACGCATAGCCTACATTACTCTTATTTTAGGTAAACGCTAATAGGATTGAATTTTTTTGTTTTGCCTTTCCAACGATTTTAAATTAACGATAATAAGAGTCATTTATAATCGTATTCACTCCTAGCCAACCCCAATAAATGCGATGCCGGATAATCAAGCCATTTTTGATTTCCATCACCTCTATAAAATCCATCTGATCACCTTCTGGTGTTTCTCGTGGATATTCCCAAATAATAGTTTTTCCATCAGTAAAATAATTACTCACATAAAAATTTCTATAAGTCGGTTTACGTTTGGCAGCAATTTCTATGACGTCTCTAAGAGCTTTTTTACCTTTTAGAATGCCGCGTTCAATGCCAAGCAAATAAGGGAATAGCGGGCTTTCTAATACAACATCCTTAGCATATAACGCTAGAAAACCTTCTAAATCATTTTCTTTCCAAGTGCGATTCCAAGTTTCAAAAATTTTACGAGCAACTTCAGAGTCTTTATTTTCCATTCAGCTATCCTTAAATCAAGATTCAAAGATCAAAATAGTAAGAATAATCTTTTATGCTGCCTCATATAAATAGTCAATTTATTTCTTTAAATCAACTAGATTTTCATTTAACAATCTCTTTTTCGGTTAATCTATTGGGAACATTCGGCAACTTCTTTTTTTCAGATTTAATTTTTCGATCTACTTTTTTAATATCTTCCATGGGTAGCAAATTTTCAGGATAAATATTGCTTTGCGTTAGTGCCTCTCTAACAGTGCCATTATTTTTAATGTGCTCTTGAGAAATTGGTTGCTCTCCTCTTAAATTATTGCGCACCGTATTAAAAGCAGTAATTTCATTCGCAAAATCTTTGGCTTTAATTGTGATGGTAGGAAGAAAGTCAGCAAGCGCACGATTTTCGGATACTTCTAGCTTGTTTTTCATCTGCTGTGTTGTATTACCTCCAAATAATGCTTGATCTCCTTTACTGCGAATACGCGCAAATCCTTGGCTGTCTACTCCTCGTTCAAACAAAATGCCCGAAAGCAGTTTTTCTGATTGCGATAATTTTTTTCTTGCCTGTAAGCGTTCTATTTCAGAAATACGTTGTTCAATAATTTCTTGCTTACGAGTTTGTACTGCAAAATAAGTTTGAGCAAAAGCAATTTCAGTTTTTCTGGAATCTCCATTCTGAGCAATGAGATAACAGGCATAGCGAGTCAATTTTATATCGCCTATCTCTCTCTGACCTCCTTTGCCAAGTAAGACCATTTTGTTGACGTCAACAAAATGATCTTTTATTGTGTGTTTTGAGTTTTCGCAGGCTTGTTTAGCTTTATTTATAACCAGCAAAAAATTCCGCCATTCGTTATATCCTAATGGATTTTGCAAATCACGCGCATACCAAAATGCAATATCATTTTCTCTTTTAGCAACGCTCTCAAAACCATTGTGTAGTTGAGTAATCAATTCTTTTTCCATATATTTCTCCATTCAATAAAAATTCTTAATACCAATATTTTAACTACCTTACCCACTGCACACCAAAAATCTTATATCAATAGCACGGCATTTTTATAATAGCAGGAAACAACGTAGAATTAAGATTAAGGAAACTCACTTTTCAGATAATGTGCGCGGAGGATATTGCTTATATACTATTCTTCGTTAAAAAAAATAATTAAATAATACGGTTGCCAGAACGCCCGTGACAGCTAGAATCGCCATCAATTGTAATAATGTTATTCCAAATTTACGATAAGGATGCAGATCATCTTTTTTACTGGCAGGCATACTAAAATTCTATATAAGTTGAAATTTGTACGGATTATACTTCGAATCAGTCAACAAGCAAATGGTATTTCTTTATAATGTAATGCGCCTCATTTTATTTTTCTTTAAAAGTTCATTGTTATGATTGCTATTGATGATTTTGGTTAATTCTTCGCTCAGTTCTTTACTTGCATTACACAGTTCCATTTCTGAGAAATGAAGGAGCGTTGGCACATTGCTTTCCGTTGAATGAAAAATCATAGAGCAAAAATAAAACCATAGCATGGTTACACCCATTGTTATACCCCACGCAAGAAAAACACTCCCTACGCCTGGCCCCATGGCAGATGCAATAACTGTGGCACAGATACCTCCCAGAAGAAATCCAAATAAACGCGCTATCAGTTGCCCTAATGCATTAAGTACAGAATTTTTACTATTAAAATTTTTTAGATATTCAATTTTATTATTCTTGCATTGGCTGATCTGATTGATGAACTCGATATAGCATCTCTCAATATTTTCATCATAAACCTCGCATGAAGAATCATTTTCGCTGTTTATCGAGCAATGAAGATCATCAAATGCTTCTCTTATCTTGTTTATATTATTTTTTAAATCAATAAAAGCAGGAAAAATTTTTTCATCTTCTAATAAATTTTCTAATAAACTTTCTAATTTTTTTATGCAACCTTCGACTGTTTGCATACAACTACTATTATGCACAGTAGACCGGCACGATTTAAACCACATATACGACTTAAGCGGCACAATAAATTACTCCTGTTATTAATACTTAATTTTTAAAAAGATAGGAAACCCATCCCATCTCAGGATGCGAAGTTTTAACGCTCAGATGGTGAGAAGTTGAAATGTTTTGAGGGAGGAAAATTGCAGGACAGAAATAGTTATTCTTCTGTTTTAAGATTTTTTGATTGAGAAAATTTTCAAATCGGGTGATAAGAGGAGATGCTATAATGTCTCCTCTTGAAGTACGAAGGGTATAGTATTGACATTATCTGTCAATAATCTATTTCATTAAAATAATCCTGCTTCATGAGTATCTTGGCCAATGCCAGTGTTTCAGCCGCAACGCTATTGGCTTTATCAGTGCCTATTTTCAATAATGCAAGCACTTGTGCAGGATCTTTCTCATAAACAGCTCGGCGTTGTCGTATGGGTTCTATTAAATTCACCAACACGTCAATTAACCGTTTTTTGCAAGCCACATCACCGATAGTCCCTTGCTGATAACAGGCTTCTGCCTCTTTCACCCAATCTGTATCGGGATTAAAAGTTTCATGGAAGAGCCATAAAGGGTTTTGTTCAATCGTGCCTGGATCAGTAGCTTTTAAACGTTTGGGGTCGGTGTACATTGCCATCACTTTACGCGTAATCGTATCTGCATCATCACTTAAGAAAATCGCGTTATTTAATGATTTAGACATTTTTAATAAATTTCCAGACGAATCAGGTGCGCCTGTACCCACTAATCGTCTAGTACGACCTAATTTCACATTGACGACAGGAAATAATCCGCCTTTTTTAACATAATCCTCATCTTCTGTATGAGGATCAACCGCACAATAAAGCTGGTCAAACCGTCGTGCGACTTCACGTGCTAATTCAATATGGGGAATTTGATCTTCGCCAACAGGCACAATTTCAGGACGAAATGCTAAGATATCGGCTACTTGATTAATGGGGTAAAGCAAAAACCCAAACGGATAATTATCGCCTAAGCCTTTATCTCGAATTTCATCTTTGATCGTTGGATTACGCATGACACGCGGAAACGGAACGAGCATACTAAAAAAAATAGTGAGTTCTGCAATGGCAGAAATTTCAGATTGAATAAACACGGTGCTACGCGTAGGGTCAATTCCAACAGCTAAATAATCCATCGCCACATCGAGTACATTTTGTCGAACTTCGAGAGGTCTATCCATCCGTGTTGTAAATGCTTGCACATTCGCAATCATAAAATAGCAGTCATAATCGTCTTGCAATGCCAAACGATTTTCTAATGACCCCACCCAATGCCCTAAATGTAAACGGCCTGTCGGTGTGTCGCCTGTGAGTAAACGAGGTTTTTTCATGATGGTTGATTATAACGCCGTGCTAAGTGATATGCTACTTGTCCTGTTTTTTTATTTTTGATGATCTGCCAATTGTGCGGCAAATCAGCCGATTGTAATAATTCCTTTGTTTCTAAATAAATATAAGCCTCTTTTGCTAGAAAGTTATTTTCTTCCAGATAAAAACAAGTCGGTAATAATAATTTTTCTTGATAAGGCGGGTCTAAAAAAACAATATCAAACAATGGATGAGATTTTTTTAATTGCATGGGCAATAGGGCTTGATAAATTTCCGCATTGTCTGCTTTAAATTGTTTTAGCGTTTGCTGCAAAAGTGAAACTACTGATTTTGAGTGATCCACCATCACGACATGCGAAGCGCCACGTGATAAAGCTTCAAATCCTAAGACACCAGTGCCAGCAAACGCATCGAGACAATAAGCCCCTGGTAGAATAGGCGCCAGCCAATTAAATAGTGTTTCACGTACACGATCAGGTGTCGGCCGTACCTCAGACACGTCAGGAACGCATAATTTGCGTCCACGCCACGTGCCACCAATAATTCGTATCTGCCCCTGTGCCATGTTACAATTCTCACTCATGCTATCGCTGGAAAATACGCTATGTTAAATCTTTTAAACCCAACTCCGCCAGAAAAAACGGGGTTTTTTTCACGCCTTAAAGCAGGGCTTTCAAAAACGCGGGCGACTTTTACGACAGGTATCGCGAATTTAATTTTAGGTAAAAAAACCTTAGATACGGATATAATAGACACTCTTGAGACCCAATTACTCACGGCTGATGTCGGTATAGATGCTACACAACAGCTTGTAAAAACCCTCACACAAAAACTAGCTCGTAAAGAATTAGCAGATCCTGCGGCAGTATTGCAGGCATTACGTGATGAAATGGTGGCTATGTTACAACCCTGTCAGGTTCCACTCGTTATACCTGATAGTCCTCTCCCTTTTGTCATACTGGTCATTGGAATCAATGGGTCAGGCAAAACAACGACCATCGGTAAAATTGCTCATCACTTAAAAGCCCAGCATAAAAAAGTCATGCTCGCCGCAGGGGATACGTTTAGAGCAGCCGCTATTGAGCAATTACAAATTTGGGGAGAACGCAATCAAATTCCAGTGATCGCGCAACAAGCGGGAGCGGATACGGCCGCAGTCGTTTATGACGCATTAGAATCCGCTAAAACGCGAAAAATAGAGGTGTTATTAGCAGATACGGCTGGACGATTGCATACCCAAACCCACTTGATGGAAGAATTAAAAAAAGTAAAGCGCGTCTTAGGTAAAATTGACCCGGCAGCGCCTCATGAAACCTTGCTCATTCTCGATGCGAGCATCGGTCAAAATGCGCTCAACCAAGCCCTCCAGTTTCATGAAGCCCTTGGGATTAGCGGCATTGCCCTGACTAAATTGGATGGTACAGCAAAAGGGGGCATTATATTTGCCATTGCGAAACAGCTAAAACTGCCTATTCGTTTTATTGGTATTGGTGAAGCGATTGATGATCTGCGCCCTTTTGTCGCTGATGAATTTGTGGCTGCGTTATTTGGTTCTAGCTGATAGCCCCTTATTACGGCGTGGGAAATCTGCTAAAGAAGCTGTCATTCCCGCGATGCTTTAGTGAGTTGAAATTATTTTACTAAGGTTAGTTTAGCTACCTATCAAAATAGGTTCCCGCCTTCGCGGGAATGACAGGTTCTTTAGCAGATTTCCCATGCCGTAATGAGAAAACCCTCTCCTTAATTGATATTCATATTCTTAACATAGGGCACTTTACTACAAACAATAAAGAGTGATAAAATCTTTGCCCATGAATTTTAACGGCTATAAACTTAGATCAAAGAGGTTCTTTCTATGACGACCAGCCTACCAGCGTTGAACCTGCGGTTACCTATCAGCAGCCTGGATGCTTATATTAGCTATGTCAATCAAATTCCCTTGCTTTCCCAGGAAGAAGAGCATGCACTTGCTGTTCGTTTAAAAACACAAAATGATTTAGACGCTGCAAAACAGTTAGTTTTGTCGCACACACGTTATGTTGTTCAAGTCGCGAAAGGCTATATGGGCTATGGGCTACCCCTGGGTGATTTAATTCAAGAAGGTAATATTGGCTTGATGAAAGCCGTCAGACGTTTTAACCCCGCTATGGGCGTTCGATTAGTGACATTTGCTGTGCATTGGATCAAGTCCGCTATCCATGAATTTATTTTACGTAACTGGCGTATCGTGAAAATTGCAACGACAAAAGCGCAACGTAAGCTTTTTTTTAATTTACGCAGCATGAAAAAACGATTGGGTTGGTGTACGAACGAAGAAATTAATAGTGTGGCAAGTGACTTGGGCGTAAAACCCGAAACCGTCCGCGAAATGGAAATGCGTTTGAACAACGCAGACACTTCATTTGATGGGCATCCTGATGAAGAAGATGAAAATACTTATGCTTCTTCTACTGCACCTGCGGCTTATTTAGAGGATCGCCGCTACAGTCCAGCAGAGCTCTTTGAGAGTGAACATTGGGCGGAACAATCCAGTGCGGCATTACACCAGGCACTAAGCCAGCTTGATGGACGCAGCCAGGCTATACTAGCTGCTCGGTGGTTAAATGAAGAAAAAGCCACGTTACAGGACTTAGCAGATAAATATCAAATCTCAGCAGAACGTGTTCGGCAAATAGAAAACCATGCGCTCAAGAAATTAAAAAGCGCTATGGAAGAAGAGATTGGGGATTAATTTATTTCCCTAGCCATCACCCATGACAAACGCTCTTAACTTTTAGATTTTAGCTAAATAAAAAATCAGTCCTGTCTTTTTAAAGTTGAACTCAATCCCCGCCCCGTCATTGCGAGGCCGCGAAGCGCTTGGCCGCGGCAATCCAGCTTTTATATTTTTTGAAATTTAAATAAGAAGAATGCGTTATGGAAAAATATCCAGTTGTCTATATCATGGCGAATAAACCACACGGTACATTATATACTGGCGTAACAAGTGATATTATCCAACGCGTCTATCAGCATAAGAATAGCGATACAATGAGCTTCCCGAGTCGTTATGGTTGCAAGCTGCTAGTGTATTATGAAGAGCATGAGGAGATAGGCAGTGCTATCACTCGTGAAAAACAAATAAAAGCAGGCTCTCGAAAAAAGAAAATTCAATTGATTGCAGGTATGAACCCAACAGGGAGAGACTTGTACGATACGTTACTGTAAGAAATCCTTTTAAAAGCTGGATTGCCACGGCCAAGCGCTTCGCGGCCTCGCAATGACGGCGTGGACACTGAGTGGCTTTCCTTAAGTTGCCACCATTGCGTGAACAGTTACCAATGACAGAGTAGGGGTTGCATTCAACTTTGAAAAAACAGGACTGATTTTTTATTTAGCCAAAATCTAAAAATTGAGTGCGTTTGTCATACATAGTTAGCTCATTACAGACGCCCTGGCAGCTCTCGGCTCTTCAGTGCCAGTTTTTGCTAGAGGCCGCGTTATGCCTGCCATATCAAAAACCAAGTTGACTAGGTTTTTGTCGGATAGGTTATTATGAAACAAGTGAGAAAGCGTGCTTGGATCATTTCCATTTTTTGGTGGAAGCGCTCCCATGCAAAATGCTTTTCTAACTGCTCTTTTAGTTGGAGGCTCTTTTACCCATTGTTGAAGTCGGGGAAGGTCTTCTGGCTTTAATTTATGAAGAATATTGCCTGTATTCGTGGCTAATAATGCTCCGATTGCATTGGCGTTTCTTTCATTTATATTTGCTAAAAAACGCTGTTTATGCCAACTATGCTCATGAGTAATAGCTAAGTAGTAGAGCGCATCATCTTCCAAAGAAACATCTTCTTTACATTCTTGCACTGCTGCTGCCTTTGATTGTGATTCCGATCCTGCTTCTTTTGGTATTTGTGTTTTATCAACTAATTCAATAGTAGCTCCTGTGAATAAGTACAATGGTAGCCTGCCGTCATCTTCTAGTAAATTTGCTGATCCCAGGGGCGGTGGGCTAATTAAATTCTCTGTTTTTGCTATCTTTAGGAGATGAATATTTTCTCTCAATTCTTTCTTTTTTAAAAAATAAGCGCCCACATGGAAAATGGCTACAAAGGGAGTCAATACAAATGTTAATGAAATTCCTAATAAACCACGTGGTACTTCAAGTGCATATCCTATTATTGCAGCAGCAACGGAAATAGAAATATGATGCTCGTTAGAATAAGCAAACCCTATCAATCGACGGCTAATCACAGGAAAAATAAGTAAGTCTAAAACACCCTTTCGGCCATTCCCTGTAAGAAAGAGATCGTAGTGATTACCCATCAAAACGTGATAAGTATCTTTAATACCTGTCCAAAGACTTTTTCGATAAATCCTCGCCATCGGGTACTCGGAATGCTCAATCACTCGACCCAAAGGATTCAGAAAGTCAATCATTTCTTGTCCTTGAAAAGCGCTGTTGTGTGCAAGGGAATATTTAATACCTGATTTTTTTAACCAATTTTTAAAACGGCTAATCATTGAAGGCTTTTTTTACTCGTAATATTATTTAATGAGAGGCGAGTATAATCCATCTGCTTATTATTTGTCTATAAAAAAGCCTTCCTAAATGATAATAGTTCTCAATTGCATTGACAAAGAGAGTGCTCAAGGAGGATACTAAGCTTTATTTGTCATTGCAGGCTAACATGCAGCTAAAAGACATGAAAATCGGGGACAAGGCACGTATTGTGCGGTTTGGCGAGGGGAATAAATCTTACCGCCATTGTCTTGTTTCTATGGGATTAATTCCAGGAACTGAGCTGACTGTGACTCGAATAGCACCTTTGGGTGATCCGATAGAAGTATTAGTACGAGGTTTTGCCTTAGTTTTGCGCAAAAATGAAGCGGCTGTTTTGCAATTAGAAGAGGTGCTTTCATGAGTTCAATGACGGTGGGTCTTCTCGGAAATCCTAATTGTGGTAAAAGCACGGTTTTTAATGCATTGACAGGCAGGCAGCAGCGCGTAGGGAATTGGCCTGGTGTGACGGTTGAACGGAAAAGTGGTTTTTTTCAATGGCAGGAAAAAACGATTGAAGTGGTTGATTTGCCAGGTGTCTACTCGTTGACTCGGGTGTCGGAAGACTCTTCTATTGATGAAGGTATTGCTTGTGACTATATTTTAAGAGGTCATTCCGATGTTATCGTTAATATTTTAGATGCGAGTCAACTGGAACGTAGCTTATATTTGACACTGCAACTCCTTGAAATGCGTGTACCTGTGATTCTTGCGCTGAATATGATGGATGTAGCGCGTTCAAAAAAAATTAAAATTTTAGTTGAAAAATTTTCTCAGGAATTGAATTGTCCTGTGATCGTGCTGGAAGCTAATAAAAATAAAGGCGTTCGCGAATTAAAAAAAATGATTTCTTCGGTAGGTCTTCATCAACCTCGTCCTCGTTTTATAACGCCTTATCCTGTTTTTATTTTAAAGATAGCCGATGAAATCGCTCGCGATATTCCTATTCAATCCTCATTGGAAAATCAGTGGTTAGCGTTGCGGTTATTGGAGGACGATGTATTTGTACGTCAATTTGTACCCTCAGCACTTTTGGAAAAAATACCTGATTATCAAAAAAATATTAATTCTGTTTTAGGCGAAGACAGTGATATTTTATTGGCTGATGCGCGTTATACGTTTATCCATAATTTTTTATCGCGTTGTGTTCTCACCTCGACAGAACAGCAAACAACAGTGACGACCTTTATTGATCGTTTTGTGTTGCATCGTTTGCTGGGCATTCCTATTTTTTTAAGCGTGATGTATTGCATGTTTTTATTTGCTATCAACATAGGTGGCGCGTTTCAAGATTTTTTTGACATTAGTAGTCATACTATTTTTGTAGAAGGTGTAGCGCATGGTTTAGCCGAGCTTCATGCACCAAATTGGTTGATTGCATTATTGGCGAATGGGGTAGGCAAGGGGATTAATACAACGGTGACTTTTATTCCCGTGATTGGGGCGTTATTTTTATTTCTCGCTTTTTTAGAAGATTCAGGCTACATGACGCGCGCTGCGTTTGTAATTGATCGTTTAATGCGGGTATTAGGATTGCCTGGAAAATCATTTGTGCCTTTGATTGTCGGTTTTGGGTGTAATGTGCCTGCTGTGATGGCGGCGCGCACATTGGAAAATAAACGGGATCGTATTCTCACTGTGATGATGAGTCCCTTCATGTCTTGTGGCGCACGTTTAGCGATTTATGCGGTTTTTGTCGCTGCTTTTTTTCCTGTAGGCGGCCAAAATATTGTGTTTATGTTGTATTTAATCGGAATCGCAGCCGCTCTGTTGACGGGCTTGTTATTGCGTAAAACAGTATTGCAAGGCGTGTCTGCGCCTTTGTTAATGGAATTGCCTGCTTATCATTTACCTCGTATACGTACTTTAGGATTGCATGCCTGGCAGCGCTTAAAGGGATTTGTCTGGCGTGCGGGAAAATTAATTGTGCCCATTTGTGTGTTGCTGGGTCTATTAGGGAATGGCGGTGATGCGCATTCGCTTTTAGCTACCCTGGGGCGGGCATTGACACCTATTTTTTCACCGATGGGGATTCATCAAGAGAATTGGCCTGCAACGGTGGGTTTATTGACGGGTGTATTAGCAAAAGAAGTGGTGATCGGTACGTTGAATGCGTTATATAGCCAGATAGGTCATTTGACGAGTTTATCGCAAGGAGTTTATGGTGTCATGGCACAACAATTTGATGGACGATCTGGTGCGATAGCCTATCTTTTATTTATATTGTTATATATTCCTTGTGTATCGACAACCGCAGCCATGTGGAATGAAATTGGTCGTGGGTGGACAGCGTTTTCAGTGTGTTGGACAACAGGGGTTGCTTATGGTGCAGCAGTCGTTTTTTATCAACTCGCGACTTGGGCTCGGCATCCGATAACATCATTCCTGTGGGTGTTCAGTATAGTCAGCATTTTCTTAGTGGTAATATATGGGATGCGGATTTATGCAAGTAGAGGCGAGATAAAAAATAATAGGCGAGATACTTATGAGCTTGCTTGAAATTAAACGATATTTATCAGAGGTAAAAATAGCAAGTCTGTCAAGTCTTTGCACGTATTTTAATTGTGATTCGGTATTGCTGCGTCATAAGCTGGCGCATTGGATTCGTAAAGGTAAAGTTCGACAATGTTTGAAAACGCCGCAATGTGGTGTAAAGTGTCAGCAGTGCAGTCCGCTTTTGACTGAAATATATGAGTGGGTTTGAAAGAACTGAAATAGCTCGAGACAAATATTAGGAAGATACTTGTTATGATCACACTGCATCATCGCTTTACTCCTGTGAACTTACTCATGTTAAGTATCAATGGCATGGTGGGATCTGCCTGGTTATTTGCACCTTTATACGCAGCTAAAATAGCAGGTGCGGGCGCCTTGATTGCATGGCTAATTGGCGGGCTAGCGACTGCATTGATCGCTTTAACATTTGCTGAAGTCTCCGTTTTATTTCCAGTGGCGGGCGGCACAGCTCAAATTCCGCAATTGAGTCATGGGGCTTTTACCAGTTTTATTTTAGGTTGGATTGCGTGGTTATCTGCTTTAACGATGGCACCTATTGAAGTACAAGCTATCTTGCAATATGCCTCTACTTATTTCACATCGCTCGCTCATGTCAAAAACGGTGTGTCCGCACTGACAGGAGTAGGCTATCTCTGGGCTATTATATTAATGTTTTCTTTTTGTGTTATTAATATTGCGAGTTATAAAGGTTTAGTGCGATTTAATTTTATTTTATTTATATTCAAAATAGCCGTGATTATTTTAACCGTGGCAGCATTGGTTCATACAAAATTTAATACCGTTAATTTTAGAGGGCTTCATACATTTTCTTTTTCTATCACGGGCTGGCAAGCCATTCTAACAGCCGTTGCCTCAGGGGGAGTGGCGTTCGCTTTTACGGGGTTTAAACATGGGGTGGAGTTAGCAGGTGAGGCAACTCATCTACCCATTGCAATCCCACTTGCTATTGTGGGGTCTGTTATGTGCTGCTTATTGTTATATCTGGGGCTGCAATTTGCTTTTATCGGTGCTATTGATCCATCCCTGTTAGTACACGGTTGGAATCATTTAAGCTTTGTGGGAGATATTGGTCCTTTTGCGGGGTTAGCAGCAGGATTAGGTTTGGTATGGTTAGTTAAATTATTATATATAGATGCGGTAGTCTCGCCCTCTGGCGCTGCATTAATTTATGTGACATCGACAGCGCGTATTTTATATGCGATGAGTCAAATGGGTTATTTACCGCGGTGGTTATCTCACTTAAACAAGCAAAATTTTCCTGTGGCAGCGATTGGGGTCAATTTCATATTAGGAATGCTTTTGTTTTTACCCTTGCCAGGCTGGCAAGCTATGGTGAGTTTCTTAGTGTCAGGCATGGTATTGTCTTATGCCATGGGTCCTATTGCTTTATTATGTATGCGATTAGAATTACCGCAGAAAAAACGACGTTTTCGATTGCCAGCCGCTTATCTTATTTGTCCTCTCGCATTTTATTTTTGTAATTTACTGAGTTATTGGACAGGCTGGGAAACAATTTATAAATTAGCGATTGCAATGAGTCTCGGGGGGGTCGTTTTTATTTTCGCTATTCTGCGCGGTGGTTTTGGGGTAGCGTTGGGATTAAAATCAGCGATTTGGGTCATGCCTTATTTATTGGGATTAGTGTTAATTTCTTATCTGGGTGCGTTCGGCGGAAAAAATATTATTCCTTTCGGTTGGGATTTTTTAGTGATTGGTATTTTTAGTTTAGTAATATTGGGTCTTGCTGTTAAAAATCGTGCGGTGATAGTATCGAGTATTGAATCAGAAATTTTTGGAAATACTGTTGAAATGGCGAATGCATAAAAATAAGAATCTTTGCTTGAACAAGCGCCAATCATTGAATTCGGTAAAGTGACTAAGTGTCAGAATGTGTATACTTTATTTTGAAACATTTCCCACAAAAAGCTAATCCTATTTTTAGAATTTGGGTACTGCCACGTTGTTTCGCTTCTGCTACATAGTGTTTTTGGTCGATTTGATCCAGCGCTTCTTGGGCTGCTTGTTCCAGATACACGTCTAACTGTTCCGCTTCTTTAGGAGCACTGACTTTCTTAAATTCCATTAAAAGGGTTGGCTTGCTCGTGTCACGGGAAAAAATGAGATAATCATATCGACCATAACCGCTTTCTTTATTCGATCGAATTTCATAGTGTTCGTTATGGTATAAGCTGGCCGTCAGACCTACCATAAGCCCATGGTAAAATGCTTCTGGATGACGTCCTGTATCGTGACTGCTAACAGTTTGTTCCATGACGTCTCGCAGTTCTTGCTCAAACAGATCAATATTTCCTGTCAATAAATGGGTAAGAAATTGGTTATACCACGCAATGCCATGCCCGTTTGAAAGCCATTGTTTAATAATTTGCTGATAGAGATTCCGAACCTCTTTATTTGGAATAGCTAAGGTACAGAATAAACCATCATCGGTTTTCTTTTGAGAAAGGACTTTAAGATAACCTGACATTAATAATAAACTCCACGCGGCGGATTCATTCCCTTGCAAATCACCAAATACCGTATTTTCATCAATGAGTTGCTCAACAGGCTTATCTTGTAATAACCATTCAAATTGTTCTTTAAATTCTGCACTGGAACGCACAAGCATAGTACGGATCAGTTGATTGTCACTGGTATTGACCCAATAGGGAGTTAATTTTCCTTTTTCCTGAATACAATTTACAATTGACCACGGATTATAAAGGATGGTATTGCCTATTTGGTATCCGTTATACCACTCTTTAATGTGAGGTAGCTGGTTTTCTAAAGAATGTTTTTTCGCTAGCATGGTCACTTCTTCTTCTGTGAACCCAAAATGCGTACTATAAGCAGCATGAAGCGATGAATAGACTTTGAGATTATTAATACCTGAAAATAAGCTTTCTTTGGCAACGCGCAAAATACCTGTAATCACAGCACGATAAAGATAGGGATTGGTTTTAAGTACCGAACCAAACAGAGAACGCATGACATGAATCATCTGATCATAATAGCCATGGACGTAACTCGCTTGAATCGGTGTATCATACTCATCAATTAACAACCAGGAATTGATTCCATAATGGCGAGAAAGATAGGTTGTTAAATCTTTCAGTGCTTTCGTCACCTCTGCTTTAGAGCCTGTTTGCTCAAGAATACGTTCAAATGTTCTTTTTTGAGAATCACCCAATTTTGGACTTGTTAATAAAAGTTCATGTTCTAAATAAACATCACTCATCAATTTGCACAGCTGTTCATACGCTCCTTCGTAATTTGCCTCTTTTACATCTTTAAACGTCACAAAAATAACAGGGTATTTTCCTTGGTGCTTTTCACAGAGGTCTTTATTTTCAGAAATTTTTAAGTGATCAAATAAATTTTCTGTGGACTTTCCATTGACTTTAGAGCTCAAAAAATGATGTAGCATCGACAAATTCAGTGTTTTTCCAAAACGGCGCGGCCGCGTAATAACGGCTGCTTCGACCGAAATATTATTGATGATTTCTTTAATCAATAAACTCTTATCAACAAACTCTAATTGATTTTCAATCACTTTTTGAAAATTATCATATCCAATTGGTAATGCCATAGCTGGGGTTCTCGTACTCAATAGATAAAAAGCTGTCAGTGATTAAACTCAGAATTGTGGTACAATGCTATCTCAATTCTTTTCAAAATCATACAATTTTTTTTCAGTTAGAGTACCCTGAAGTAAAACATCCCACTGATCATAAGGCAGTGCAGATAGTTTTTGTAATTCATAGGCTAAGCCTAATAAATAAGGCTTTGTGATAAAAGCAGTTTTTTGTTTAAAAGCAAAAGTTCTATCATAGTACCCACCCCCCATCCCAATGCGATGACCTTGCAAATCAAAAGCGACTAAAGGGACGATGACTAAATCAAGTTTTTCAGGTGTAATAGTTTCGCTGTTGACGGGTTCAAAAATATTATATTTATTACGTTGCAATAAAGTATCAGGTTGGTAAGCGGCGAATTCCAATGTTTTTTTCTGCTGTGAAGGGAGTATGGGCAAATAGCATTTTTTGCCTAGTTGCCAGATAGCTTGAATAATAGGCGTACAATCAAATTCGTCCATTTGGCTAAGGTAACAGGCGATATGCTGGCGGGTGCTAAAGATAGGATGTTCTAGCAATAATCTTGACCCTGCATCGGCGGCGTTTGTGCGTATCTCTTTGGTAATCGCTCGGCGTTTTGTCAGTAATATTTTTCTAATTTCTTCTTTAGTTTGCAAAAGATTATTCCATCACTAAAGCACTTTCTACTTTACTTTGTAAACTCGCTAAACGTTGATTCAATATTTCCATTTGTTGGTTTTTCTGCTGCTCAAGCATCATGAGCTGATGCACGATATTCAGCGCGGTAATAATCGCGACTTTATCAATATTCACTACGCCTGACTCGCGCATAAGACGCATTTTTTCTTCCAAATATTGCGCTGATCTTTGCAGTGCATTGATTTCCGTTGCAGGGCAGTTAATTTGATAATTTTTTCCTAAAATTTCTATGGATGTCTTTTCCATTTGACCCACCATCACGACAATCCCTCCATTGATTTAAGCTGCGCAATCATCGTCTCAATCTGTACAGCAGTATCTTTTTGTTTGGCCAATAGCTGTTCTTTATCATGAACGAGTAACAACTTGCCTTGCTGTAGATGTTCAAATTTCTGCAGCACTATACGAATACGCTTATCGAGACGTTGAAATAGCTCTTCCATGCTAAACACCCCTTACATCCCATACCTGAGTCTGTTTGTCATATTACTCTGGTTATAGGGAGGAACGCAATCCTTCTCGTGAATCTCCAGCTTCCCCCTACACCCTATCCTAAAAATCAGGTATTCTAGCCCCATGAAAAAACTGACTAAACAAGCCGAATGGCAATCATTACAAGCTCATCAACCAGCGATTGCCTCTTATCAGATGCAAGATTGGTTTAAGGCTGATCCTGAACGGTTTGCCCGTTTTTCCTTAGTTTTTGAAGAAATGTTGTTTGATTATTCAAAAAATAGAATCACCACAGAGACCATTCATTTATTAAATAAATTAGCAGATGCTTCCTGTCTAAAACAAAAAATAGAAAATTTATTTTCTGGACAGATAGTCAATAGTACAGAAAAACGTCCGGCACTTCATACAGCGTTACGCGCGCCTCGAACAGAAGCTATTTATCTGAACGGTCTAAATATTAGTTTGGATATACAGGCGACTTTAAATAAAATGCGTGCGTTTACAGAAAAAGTTCGAAATAAAATTTGGAAAGGTTCTACGGGAAAATCAATAACAGATATTGTAAATATTGGTATTGGAGGCTCGCATCTGGGTCCATGGGTGACAACGGCAGCGCTTGCGGATTTTGCCCAGCCGGACTTGCATTGTCACTTTATTTCGAATATTGATAGCGCGCATCTAAGTGATGTGTTAAAAAAAATTAACCCCGAAACAACTTTATTTATCATTTCATCCAAATCATTTTCGACATTAGAAACCATGACTCATGCGGAAACGATACGTCATTGGTTACAAGCGCAAATGAAGACAATGGATATTGCTTCTCATTTTATTGCTATTACAGCCGCGACAGAACAAGCATTGCAATTTGGCATACTCGAAGAAAATATATTTACATTATGGGAGTGGGTAGGTGGCCGTTATTCGATTTGGTCAGCGATTGGATTGCCATTGGCTTTGCTGATCGGGATGGATCGTTTTTTAGAATTTCTGGCGGGTGGTCACGCAATGGATCAGCATTTTCGTTATACTGAATTTAATCAAAATATCCCTGTTTTGATGGGATTATTGGGTATTTGGTATATTAATTTTTTTGGCGCGGCCCATCATGCCATTGTTCCCTATGCGCATCGTTTGCGTTATTTGCGTTTGCATCTACAACAATTGGATATGGAAAGTAATGGAAAGAGCATGACGCAGCAAGATGAGGCCGTTGATTTTTTAACAGGCCCTGTTATTTTAGGAGAACAAGGATGTAATGGGCAACATGCGTTTCATCAATTGTTTCATCAAGGCCAACACTTCATTCCTGTTGATTTTATTTTGGTGGGAAAAGAAAAAAATGAGTTAGATCATCACCACGCTATTTTGATGAGTAGTGGGTTAAGTCAAGCAAAAGCCTTAATGTGCGGTAAATCTTATCAGGAAGCGCTGGAAGAATTGTCGGGAGAAAATTTTTCAGACACGGAGCGGGAGCATCTGGCTAAACATAAAATGATTCCAGGTAATCGTCCCAGTAATATAGTATTTCTTCATCGGTTAACGCCTTATAACCTGGGCGCATTATTAGCTTTGTATGAGCATAAAACATTTGTTCAAGGTGCTATTTGGGGCATTAATTCGTTTGACCAGTGGGGAGTTGAGTTAGGCAAAAATTTATTGCCGCCCATTTTAGCGGAATTGCAGTCGGAAGATGTCTCTTTCAATGCTTTGCATGATTCTTCAACCCAGGGATTGATACAATATTATAAGAATATCAGCAAGCTTCGGTGAATTTTAGCGGATTCGCGGCGATGGGCTGCTGCCATTGTGAATGTCACCTTTTTTGATCAATCTCTCATTTTGAGAAAAGATCGAGTGAGGGTCTTCTGCTGCTAATGATTGTTCAGATGGCGGTTTTCGTTTTATTTTAATGGCTCTGTATAAACAACCACAACACACGGAAGACACGCTCTCTTGATGATCATCATCTGGCAGCACATCTTGTTGCATAGGAGCGCTTTGTTTACGATTAGACACTGCACAGTAATACACAGTGCTGCCAAGCGTCAAAACACCGCCGATAAGAATAACGGGTATCCCTGCCGTTGAAGTGATACTAATGGCGACTAGCAGAGAAAATTTTGCCAAGAGGCCAATGCCTGTCAATACAATACCTATTGTAAAACCTGCGCCTGCTTTAGTATTGGCTTGCTTAATTCTTTTCGCTTCAGCAGCTTCCTTCGCTTTTCTAGTTTCTTCTACTCCATCTCTTTCTTCTGCTTTAACTTTTTCTTTTTCTGCTGCCGCTTTAGCTCTTTCTTCTTCAATCTTTCTGGCTGCTGCTTCAGCTTGAGCTTCTGTTTCTGCTTTTATCCTAGCTGCTGCTTCCTCTCTCGCTCTTACTTTAACAGCTTCTTCTGCTACTCTAGCTCTTTCTTCTTCAGCTTCTGCTCTAGCTTTTGCTTCTGCTTTTGCTCTAGCTTCTGCTCTAGCTTCTGCTTCTGCTTTTGCTCTAGCTTCTGCTTCTAATTTAGCTTTTGTTTCTGCTTCTGCTTCTGCTTCTGCTCTTTTAGCTTCTTCTGCTCTAGCTTCCGCTTCTGCTTTTATCCTAGCTTCTTCATCTCTCGCTTTCGCAGCTTCTTCCTCAGCTCTTCTATCTACGAAACGTTCAAATACTCCTTCCTGGCGCCGTATACTACAAACTGCTTGATTGCTTTGTATTTCTTCCGGTATCTTACACTCAGCTTCTTCATGGACTAAAGCCTCAGCTGTTGGATAAAGACGCAGCCCTTCTAACTCGGTTGTTATCTTATTGAAAGGGGTAGCTGAATAAATTAGCTTCGCCGCTTCTTCAATGATGGCGCTCACATAACGACCACAATTAACAGTGTCTTGCTGCCAACCTAAATAACTAGTATTTGGGGGTTCAAAACCGCTTACTTGTAACATACGTGCCATACCCCACTTTAGCGGCCCGTAAGAATATGTAAAAGACGCAGCATGTAATGAGGGACAAGGATCGACAAAATAACATCTATCTTCCCGAATCATTAACAAAGTCCAATGTTGGCGAGGAGGCCCGTATGGGACAATAGGCCAGCATTCAGCAAGAGGAACAAAATAAGTGTTATTCTTTTTATCTTTTTGTAATTCTCGAATTTGTTTTAACACTTGAGGTAATGGCGTTGTTCCAACGGCACTGGCGTCTATTGCTTCAATATCACAAGCAGGGCTAGTTAGAATAATATTCGAGCCATCAGTAAGTTGTTCCTGTAAGATAAAACGCGTAGCATAAACATCTTCTGTCTGACTCGGGAGAATAATTTCAATGGACTGTTCTTCTCCTACTTCTACTGATCCTTCATTTTCTTCTTTTTCTTCATCTTCTTCGCCTTGTATTGGCGCTTTTCGTGGTTCAAGCAAGGCTCTTTCAAGTTTTTGAAAAGCAAAATCAAACATTCTATTCGGTCCAAGTCTCGGTGTTTCGGATGCACTAACAGGGCTTGCTTCCATCTCCAGTGCGGGTAACGCTGCCAGTTTTTGAATTCGCTGGAATATAATAGGTGCTAATTTTTGAGAGAATTGTTTGTCTGCTGACGTATCCCCCAAACAGGCAGCTTTGAATTCATCTATTCCCATGTAAGCTGCAGCCGCATACCGTTCAGATTGTTCTAATAAATCTTTTGGAATGGCTTCTGTTGCGCAAAGTACAATTTTATCTAGCTCTTCCTCACTGCATTGTTTAAGTAATTGCTTTGCTTGTTCAGATACGGCTTTATATAAGCCAGGCACGTTTTTATATAAAAGATGGAAGCCTTTGGTATAATACTTAAACCAAAATAACCCATGGTATTCGGGGGGGTTCATGATGTCTGTATTTTTAGGATCGCCTATATAGCGCAAGGCAGCACCAAAATCAATTTTAGAAAATAATGTTTCTGCCTTTTCTTCTTGAGAATAAACAATATTAGCGCTGTGTACGCTATAGTCGCCCATCATTAATGAACATAGTAAACAAACAGCCAGACTATTGATATCACCTAACTGAGCTAGCGAAGGGTATTGTTGCGTTTGACCATACATTGTTTCATAAGGTATATTGCGATCATGCGGATTTGAAATAAAATCACTAACGCCTTTCACTGCTGATGCAACATATCCTTTTGGCTGGTTGCCTGGTTGCTCTGCAAAATATTTCCATATTTCTTTAATATTTTTTTTAGGTTGAATCAAACCATATGTTCCATCAGGTAACGCAACTTGGTCTGCGCAAATGAGCGACTCATGGTACTGTTCGGGAAGAAATTTTTTAAATTGATCTAGTATCTTACCCGTAAACAATTCTGTAAAAAGTTCCGTTTGATCCGAAGGCACTTTTATAAAATATTCATTGCCATCTTCGTCTTTATAAAAACCATCCCATGCACTATTATTTTTCCCGGCTTGTTTTTTTGTATGGCGGGCAAGTTTTTTTCCGTTATATAAAACGATCACAGGCGTTTCAGGAGGCACATCCAGGTATGGCGATTTACAAATCTTTTCTCTGTCTCCATAAGCCCCCAGCATACCTCTGTTAAATGGTGGTTTCTTTTTTATTTCCTTGAATTGGTCTTCAGTTAAATCAAGAAATATACCGTCGTAGTATCGGCTGGGTCCGTGACCTGCCAGGTTATTACTTTTTCCAAAATCTTCCCCGGCTGTGGCAGAGAGTACATGATGCGTTGCCATCACCCCATGGCTCCCGCCATTTTGATCTGGGCATCCAGGCGCTGATTGTTCAATGCCCACTAGCAACCCTGCAGATGTAGAACCCTTCATTTCAGGTCTATAAAATACATAGAAATGGCCATGCTCTCCGTTATTAGCAATGACATTACAGGATGTTGGGTGCAGCTTGCCTGCACCGCCTAAAGCAAGATTAATACCAAAATGACGCTTTCTCTGGTCAATAGCCTCGGACAATCCGTTTGAAACCAAGCTAGCTATAGCTGCCAGAACCTTCCTGCCAGCCTGATAGCCGGCCAAAGACATGGAAAGCTTGATTTCTCTAATCGAATGACTAGAGTTAAATTGAATCTCAGATTGCTTTCTCGGTTTGAGGCCATGTGTGGCAGCGCTGCGAACATATTTTTCTGGATGCTCCTCGTCTTCAAATAACCATCTCATGATTTCTTTACTTAAATCACTTGGAAACTGAATAGTGACTCTGGCTCCATGAGCAATAGCAGAGGCTAAAGGTAAATCCCAAGAGCGCCACTCCCCATCTTTAAAATAACGAAGATCTCCATAATAAAATAATGTAAAAATTTTCTGTAAAATAGCAGCGGAGAATGGATTGGCGCCAGGGTGATCGATAGCGCCTGTAATCATGTCAATATCGCGTTGGAATTGCGCTTCAGGTGTAAAAGAAAGCGGTTCAGGAAGATTATCCTGCTTCTCATCGTCCCAACCATTCAGAGAATCCCCTAGCTTTTCAGGAGGTTGTCCTGCGTTTAGGCTGCCGTTATCCTCACCCTCTATACACCAGCTATCTTCTAAGACGTTTTTTGGCATACTAATATAAGTCCTCGTTTGACCTATTTAAGTTAATTTTGGCTCATTATTACACACAAAAGTCTTTGTGGCAAGCTTAATAAACTTATAGAAAAAAATAACAAGGTATATCAAGAGGCTGTTTTCAGGTATCCTCACACCATGAAAAAAAACATTAAAAAAGTTATGACATCCTACGAAAAAATGATCACTCTTATTGTAATATTCTTTTTTTGCGGGGGGCTAACTAACTGTGGGCAATCAGGGCATTTATACTTGCCAGCTAATGATCTCGGCCATACTCAGCAGACGGATAAATGAAAATGGAATCCATTCAATTCTGCAAAATGCACAGCCTGGGAAATGATTTCATGGTGGTTGATGCGGTTCATCAAGTGGTTGATCTAAAAAAAATATCTATTCCACACTTGGCTGATCGTCATTTAGGTATTGGGTTTGACCAGTTATTATTGATTGAAAAATCCAATAAAGCAGATTTTGCCTGTCGTATTTTTAATGCGGATGGCAGTGAAGCGGAACACTGCGGGAATGGGATGCGTTGTGTGGCTCGTTTTATTCATGAAGAGAAGCTATCACAAAAAAAATTATTAACGCTTGAGACATTATCTGGTTTAGTTGAAGTGGTTATTCATCCTGACTATTACTACCAAGTAAAAATGGGTATCCCACGTATTGAACCCATAGTATATACAAGTGATGCTTTGCAATTTTCTGTGGTTTCTATAGGAAATCCGCATGCTATTTTGTGTGTACCTTCTATTCAAACAGCCTCAGTCATAGACATCAGCTCGAAAATTGCAGCGCATTCTATTTTTCCAAAGGGTGCGAATGTCGGATTTATGGAGATAGTGAATCCGCACCATATACGTTTGCGTACTGTTGAGCGAGGCGCGGGGGAAACATTGGCCTGTGGTAGCAATGCATGCGCTGCTGTTGTTGCAGGTATTCTTCATCATGGGCTAGATCATAAAGTTACCGTTACACTAACTCATGGAGATTTATTAGTCGAGTGGTTGGGAGAGTACTCGTCAGCCATGTTGTCAGGTTCTGCAACGCGAGTTTTTTCAGGTAGTTATCCCCTCTAAAAGTATAGTATCATGGCGGGGGGCTTGCGAAGGATCGTTTAATCAATGAAAATATCTCCTTTAGTCATTAATAAGCGTTTCTCTATAGCGACTGCCGCTATTCTTCTTTCATTATTAATGTTAAATCGTATTGCTTCCGCCGCACCCTCTTTACCTGGTAGTGTGTACCCTGGATTAGTCCCAAAAAATTATTTACCCGCACAACGACCATCTGCTTTTTCAACACCTTTGCCAAAAGCAATAGTGCCGCAGGGAAAAGCAGATAGGGTGGGTGGAGCAGAAGCAGAAAAAATTAAATTCAAATTAATGAAAATCATTTTTGAAGGCAATCAAACTTATTCAGAGAGCCAATTATTTCCATTATACAAAAAAAAAATTAATACCCTTATCAGCATTGCTGAATTACAAAATATAGTGCAGGACGTTACTAATTTTTATAGAAATAATGGCTATATCTTATCGCGCGCTATTATTCCACCTCAGCATGTACAAAATGGTGTGGTACGCATACGTGTTGTTGAAGGATATGTTGATAAAGTCAAAGTAGTGGGTAATGCACGGGGTGCTCAAGCAATTTTATTGGCTTATGGTGAAAAAATCTCACAAATTCATCCCTTGCAGGTGAAGGTGATGGACAAATATTTGCGTTTAGCAAATGAAATTCCAGGAGTGCAGGTGAAAGCGGTATTAGAACCCTCTAAAACTCAAATAGGCGCTTCTGATTTGAATCTTGCCGTGCAGGAGAAAATGGCGAGCGCATCGCTTTCTTATGATAACTATGGAACACTTTATATAGGTCCCTTACAAGTGACTACCTCTGCGAATGTCAATTCTATTTTCCGATCAGGGGATAGTACACGCGCTACTTATCTTGCGGTAACGCATGGTAAGCAATTACATTATTTTGATCTGGCTTATCAAACTCCCTTAGGCAGTAATGGCCTGCAATTGACTGTCGATGGAAATCAATCATTAACAACGCCTGGGTTAAACTTGCAACCTCTCCAAACGCAAGGTAAAGCAAATACTTATTATGCTACACTTGAATACCCCGTGATTCGCGCGCGCGAAGAAGATTTGACTTTGGATGGCAGCTTGGCCTATACGGATAGCTCAACTACGTTATTTAATAAAGCAGTATTATTGTATAACGATCATTTGCGACCTCTTAATTTCGGCGGAACTTATAATTTCGCTGATCGTTTTAACGGAACTAATTTATCTGCCCTGCACATTGAGCATGGCTTTAATATTCTGGGTGCTAGCAGCGACCCTACATCGTTCACCACTTCACGTTTTGGCGCAGATGGGATATATACTAAAATATACGGACAAATCGCGCATATTCAACCTTTTCTAAATCGATTTTCATTATACGTGCTTGCATCAGGGCAATATTCATTTAATCCATTATTGTCTTCTGAACAGTTTGGTTTTGGCGGCAGCCAAGTCGGACGTGGTTATGATCCTGCTGAGATATTAGGTGATAGAGGAGCTGCGGGTACTTTAGAGTTGCGCATGGACACCTATCCCCAATGGTTTATTATACAATCCATGCAATTTTATGCTTATTATGATGCGGGTGTTATATGGAACATCAAAAATGTACTTTATACTAAACAAAAGCAAAGCGCCACTTCAACAGGTGCTGGGATTCGTTTCGCGCTTTCTAAATTGCTAACGGGTAATTTAATGTATACCCAAGTGTTAACAAAAAGCATTGCCTCAGAAACGGTTGTCGGCAGGGGCAGAACGCCTAAGATATTTTTTAGTTTAGTCGCAGCTGTTTAATCTTTCGCACTTACATCTTAAATTCACATATATTTACATTGCGATACTCTAAAAAAATCATTATACTCGGCCCAGTTTTCGCGGATGGTGATTTTTAGAGGTGTGGCGCATGGCAACTGCGTTAATAAAATTGATAAGAGGTGCGGTTTATCGCATTCTTTTTTATCAATTGGCGATGATAATGGGATTAACAGGAATGCTATTTTTATTAAAAGGCAAGCAGAGCGGGCTTTCTGTATTAGGGGGTGGCTTGGCATATTGGCTGCCTACGCTTGTTTTTTTGCGTGGGGTCGCATCGGCGGCTGGTGCGCACGCGGCAGCGCGTTTTATAGCAACATTTTTTGCGGGTGAAGCCATCAAACTGGTTGCAAGTGGCGGGTTATTTTTATTAGCAATTAGTTATTTTCATGCAGATGTCGTCTATGCTTTAGTAGGTTTAATGAGCGCAATCGCAGCATTTTGGATAGCCTCCGTTATATGTGTTTTTAGAACGTCAGGGGTGGCTGCATGAGCGTTGCGCCTAACTATATTGAGCATCATTTAGAACATTTACAGTTAAATTTAACGAATTTGACGGTGGGTAACGGTGGATTTTGGACGCTTAATTTAGACACTTTTATTATTGGGTTAATCACAGCGCTTTTGATTGGAGGTGTGTGTCGTTACGTTGCTGTGAATATGCAAATAGGCGCACCAGGACGATTACAAAATTTTGTTGAAGCGGCGATTGAGTTTGTAGATCGTACTGTTCGTGATACATTTCATGGTAAAAGCAATCTCATCGCTCCGCTTGCGTTAATACTTTTTTTATGGATATTTTTGATGAATGCGCTGGACTTATTACCAGTGGATTTAGTACCCTTGTTTTTGCAAATGGGTGGGGTAGAGCATTTTAAAATAGTACCCACAGCAGATCCAAACATGACTTTTTCTATGTCTATTTCGGTATTTGTGTTGATACTTTTTTATAATTTTACTGTAAAAGGCTGGAGTTTGGGAAAAGAAGTGCTAACCTCTCCTTTTGGCCCATGGTTGTTCCCTATTAATATTTTTTTCCGATTACTTGAAGAATTTGTAAAGCCATTTTCATTGGCATTACGACTTTTTGGTAATATGTTTGCGGGCGAACTTATTTTTGTGTTAATTGCTATGTTACCTTGGTGGTCACAGTGGTTACCGGGTAGTATCTGGGCGATTTTTCATATTTTAATTATTACAGTTCAAGCGTTTATTTTTATGATGTTAACCATTGTGTATCTCAGTATGGCGCATGATACACATTAATATTGGGCTATTTTTTATTTTATTTTATTTAATTTTATTTAATTTATTTATTTTTAGAGGAGAAGGTCTGTGGAAATTGCAAGTTTAGTCGCACAAGTACAAAGCTTTAAAGCGATCGCAGCAGGGTTGTTGATAGGTCTTGCATCTTTAGGTACAGCGATTGGTTTTGGTATTTTAGGAGGAAAATTTGTAGAAGGTGTTGCCCGCCAACCAGAACTCTCTAATCTACTCATGGTCCGTGTGTTAATTATGTCTGCATTAGTCGATGCGTTTGCTGTGATTTCTATCGTCATGGGGCTTTTGTTATTTTTCACAAATGGTCCGTTTGTTTCTTATGTCATAGAAACAGCTCAACAGGTCAGTTAATTTTTAAAAGCGTGAGGAAGAAGAATGGAGATTAATGCCACTTTAATCGGTCAGCTAATCACTTTTGCAATTTTAGTGTGGTTTACCATGAAATATGTTTGGCCACCTATTACTAAAGCGATGCATGAGCGTGAAAAGAAAATTGCAGCAGGTTTAGAAGCGGCTGAGCGTAGCAAGCGCGAACTAGAGCAAGCTGAGAAAAAAGCATTATCTATTATTCATGCGGCAAAGCAAGATGCAGCACACGTTATGGAACAAGCCCATAAAAATTCTATACAAATTGCTGAAGAAGCAAAAGAGACTGCGAAGCAGGAAGGTCTTCGATTAATTGAACAGGCAAAAACAGAAATTGCGCGTGAAGTGACCCAGGCAAAAGAAGTATTACGTAAGCAATTGGCAACGCTAGTCGTACAGGGTGCGGAGAAAATTATTCAACATAATTTAGATTTAGAAAAACAATCTGCATTATTAGATTCATTTGTGGCTGAAATATAATGATGAGTGATATGACAACCCTAGCAAGGCCGTATGCAATTGCTGCATTTGACTATGCGTTACAAAAAAATTCATTGTCAGCATGGAAAACTATGCTAAGCAGCGCAGCTTTATTAGTAGAAGAAAAAGAAGTCGTGAGACTATTATCAAACCCAGAGATAACGAGAAAAAACACGGCGGACTTATGCTGTGATGTTTTATCTTCTGGGCTGGATGCAGGACTTGATATAGAAAAGGAAAATTTTATTCGTCTATTGGCAGAATATAATAGGCTGCCCGTTTTGCCTGATATTGCCAGATTATTTGAAAGCTATTGCGCTGAACACGAAAAAAATATGAAGGTACAGGTCATTTCCGCAATAGAGTTAGATGATTCGTATCAACAAAAACTGACAACAAGTTTAGCTAACCGATTAAAACGACAAGTCGTATTACAGTGTGAAGTGGACCCTGATTTATTAGGTGGCGTGATAGTGAAAGCAGGCGATGTCGTGATGGATGGATCAGTGCGCGGCAAATTAAATCGATTATTTGAATCTCTTTAAGGTAAAGAAATATGCAACAAACGCAATTAAGTCCCATAGAAATAAGTGAGTTAATCAAACAGCGCATTGCGCGTTTTGATACAAAAGCCGAAGTGCGTACCGAAGGTACTGTCGTCAGTTTTAAAGATGGTATTGCACGTATTTATGGCTTGGCTGATGTGATGCAAGGCGAAATGGTCAAATTTGCCGATAATATTTATGGCTTAGCATTGAACCTGGAAGCTGATTACGTTGGCGCTGTTTTGTTAGGCCGTTCCGATCAATTAGTTGAAGGCCAGACAGTAAAATGCACAGGGCGAATTCTGGAAGTGCCTGTAGGTGAAGCATTATTAGGACGTGTGGTCGATGCATTGGGAAATCCTATTGACGGAAAAGGTGCTATTCATACAACCGAAACTGCGCCTGTCGAAAAAGTGGCACCAGGCGTTATTTTCCGCCAACCTGTTTCCGAACCTTTACAGACTGGATTAAAAGCCATTGACTCCATGGTTCCAATCGGTCGTGGTCAACGCGAGTTAATTATTGGTGATCGACAAACAGGTAAAACAGCCGTAGCAGTTGATGCGATTATTAATCAATGTGGCACAGGCGTGAAATGTATTTATGTTGCGATAGGACAAAAAGCATCCTCTATTGCAGCAGTGGTGCGTAAATTAGAAGAGCATGGTGCAATGGCGCACACTATTATTGTGGCAGCACCTGCAGCAGAAGCGGCTGCATTGCAATATATAGCGCCTTATGCGGGCTGTACCATGGGTGAATATTTCCGTGATAAAGGTGAAGATGCTTTAATTATTTATGATGATTTAACAAAGCAGGCATGGGCGTATCGCCAGATTTCATTATTGTTACGTCGCCCACCAGGTCGGGAAGCCTATCCTGGGGATATTTTTTATTTGCATTCACGTTTATTAGAGCGCGCATCGCGTGTGAATTCTGCTTATGTAGAAAAAATGACGCAAGGTAAAGTGAAAGGCAAGACGGGTTCATTAACGGCTTTACCCATTATCGAAACGCAAGCAGGTGACGTATCTGCGTTTGTTTCCACGAATGTTATTTCGATTACAGATGGCCAAATCTTTTTAGAAACGGATTTATTTAATTCAGGCATTCGTCCAGCCATTAACGCGGGTCTTTCTGTATCCCGTGTGGGCGGCGCGGCACAAACTAAAATTATTAAAAAATTGGTTGGTGGTATTCGTATTGCATTGGCGCAGTATCGCGAACTTGCAGCTTTCTCACAATTCTTGTCAGATTTGGATGAAGCAACACGTCAGCAGCTTGAACGTGGCCAACGCATTACTGAAGTCATGAAGCAAAAACAATATCAACCCTTGTCCGTTGCTGAAATGGCATTAATTTTATATGCAGCCAGTGAAGGTGATCTTGATTATCTTCCTCTGAATAAAATTGCTGATTTCGAGCATGGTCTATTAGGTCATGCACGAGCCACTCATAGCGATTTCATGAAGAAGGTGAATGAAACAGGTGATTACAATACAGATATTGTTAATACACTGAAAATGATTATCGCAGAATTTAAGAAAATTTATATATAAGTTAGGGAAGGTAGCAGCGTATGCCTGCAGCAAAAGAAATTCGCACCCAAATTCGAAGTATTCAAAATACCCAGAAAATTACGCGGGCGATGGAAATGGTAGCTGCGAGTAAAATGCATAAAGCGCAGGCTCGTATGCAGCAGGCTAAACCCTATGCAGATGAAATTTTACGAGTCATGGGCCATTTAGCAAAAGGCCATCCAGAATATCGTCATCCGTATTTACAAGTGCGTGATATTAAACGGGTTGGTTTTATTGTTGTCACCAGTGATCGCGGCTTATGTGGGGGTTTAAATTCAAATTTATTAAAAAATTCGCTGCAACATATTAAAAAATGGAAAGACCAAGGTGCAGAAATTAGCCTTTGTCTTGTGGGCACAAAAGCAGAAAATTTTTTCAGACGAGTGGGCGGACAAATACTAGGCCACGCAAATCATTTAGGGGATGCGCCCAAGCTGGTTGATTTAGTCGGCGTTGTTCAAGTGATGTTAACAGCTTATAAAAATAATGAAATTGATGCACTTTTTTTATGTTCCAATGAATTTGTCAATACGATGAAACAAGAACCAAGAATACAGCAAATGCTGCCTATTCTCCCATCGACAGAGGAAAAATTAGAGCATTATTGGGATTATATTTATGAACCCGATAATGCCAGAGAATTATTAGATAAATTGTTAAGTCGTTATATCGAATCGCAAGTGTATAGAGGCGTCATTGAAAATATAGCCTGCGAGCAAGCAGCGCGTATGGTTGCAATGAAGAATGCAACCGAGAATGCGTCTGACTTAATTGATGATTTGCATTTAATTTATCATAAAGCACGTCAAGCAGCGATTACACGAGAGCTTTCAGAAATTGTTGCAGGAGCTGCAGTAGTATAAAAATATTCTTTTATGAACAGAATGATTAATGATTATAGAGGTAATGTAAATGAATGTAGGTAAAATTATAGAAATCATCGGCGCTGTCGTTGACGTAAAGTTCGCACGTGATACTGTTCCTAAAATTTATCATGCACTCAGAGTAGAAGAAACAAACTTGGTGCTTGAAGTGCAACAGCAATTAGGTGATGGCGTAGTGCGTACCATTGCAATGGGTGCAACAGATGGGTTGCGTCGCGGTATGAACGTGACTGATACAGGAGAGCCTATTACAGTCCCTGTGGGAAAAGAAACATTAGGCAGAATTATGAACGTGTTAGGGGATCCTATTGATGAAGCGGGTCCGATTGATACTCAACAGCGTTTACCTATTCATCGTTCTCCACCTGCTTTTGCCGACCAAGCTGCGTCAGAAGAATTGCTAGAAACAGGTATTAAAGTTATTGATTTAATTTGTCCTTTTGCGAAAGGCGGTAAAGTGGGTTTATTTGGCGGTGCTGGTGTTGGAAAAACCGTTAATATGTTAGAGCTGATTCGTAATATTGCGATTGAGCATAGTGGGTTTTCTGTATTTGCAGGCGTTGGCGAACGAACGCGTGAAGGCAATGATTTTTATTTAGAAATGAAAGAATCTAAAGTATTAGATAAAGTTTCTTTAGTCTATGGCCAAATGAATGAACCACCGGGTAATCGTTTGCGAGTCGCATTGACTGGCTTAACAGTCGCGGAAAATTTTCGTGACGAAGGCCGCGATGTCTTATTATTCATTGATAACATTTTCCGTTATACCTTGGCAGGTGTGGAAGTATCTGCACTCTTAGGCCGTATCCCTTCTGCTGTCGGTTACCAACCCACATTAGCGGAAGAAATGGGTATGTTGCAAGAGCGAATCACCTCGACTAAAACAGGATCAATCACCTCGGTGCAAGCGGTTTATGTGCCAGCCGATGATTTAACAGATCCTTCTCCTGCAACAACGTTTGCGCATTTAGATGCAACAGTCGTGTTGTCACGTCAAATTGCAGAAATTGGCATTTATCCAGCGATTGATCCTTTAGATTCAACAAGCCGTCAGTTAGATCCTTTGATTGTTGGCCAAGAACATTATGATGTGGCATTGGCTGTGCAAAGAACATTACAGCGCTATAAAGAATTAAAGGATATTATTGCCATTTTAGGCATGGATGAATTATCTGAAGAAGATCGTTTAGTTGTGACGCGCGCGCGCAAAGTACAACGCTTTTTATCACAACCTTTCTTCGTAGCAGAAATATTTACAGGCGTTCCAGGCCGTTATGTACCGATTAAAGAAACCATTCGAGCATTTAAAGGCATTGTAGAAGGTAATTATGATCATTTACCTGAACAAGCTTTTTATATGGTCGGTACGATTGAAGAAGCAGTAGAAAAAGCGAATATGCTGAAAGAAAAAGAAACTGTAAAATAACATATTAGGTTGTAAGGTATGATGACCCCGACATTACGGTTAGACATAGTCAGTGCTGAAGAGGCTATTTTTTCTGGTGAAGCAGAAATGGTATTTGTAACTGGGCAAATGGGTGAACTCGGTATTGCCCCAGGGCATGCTCCTCTATTCACATCGCTCAAGCCTGGCAATATTCGCGCAATATTACCGGGTCAAGCAGAAGAAATTTTTTATATGAAAGGCGGTATGTTAGAAGTACAGCCCTTTATTGTGACGGTATTAGCAGATACTGTGGTACGTGCGCACGATATTGATGAAGCATCTGCCTTGGAAGCGAAAACACGCGCCGAGCAAATACTCTCCGAGAAAAAATCAGGGATTGATTTTGCCAAAGCAACGGCAGAATTATCAGAAGCCATTGCACAGATACGCGCAGTGCAGCGCTTGAAAAAAAGATTAAAATAATTTAGTAATGTAGCTGAACTGACCCTTAGCAAATATAATTTCTATTGACTAAGGCAAGTTTAGTTGCACATCAGAATAGGTTCCCGCCTTCGCGGGAATGACACAGTTAAATGAACATTCTCCGTAACAGGCCACTCCTGGAATGCAGTGCTTACTCCATAATAAATATGTTTATTGGCAGGCTTATATTAATTTCAACTCCCGCACCGCATCACGTTCTGCACGTAATTCGCTTAAAGTCAGTTGAATTTTTTCCTGCCCAAACGCATTTTGCGTTAAACCCGTGACGACTTTTAATTTACCGTTTTCTGTTCGACAAGGCACAGAGAATATTAAACCTTCATCAATACCATATTCGCCTTCTGAACAACGCGCTACAGAAAAAGTTTCGCCTGGTGCTGTATCATGCGTCAGGTTATAAACCGTTGAAAGTGCTGCATTGGCAGCTGACGCAGCAGAAGAAGAACCGCGCGCTTTAATAACTTCCGCACCACGTTTCTGGACAATAGAAATAAAATCTTTTTGTAACCAATCTGTATCTGTTACAACCTCTGTCGCAGGTTGGCCATTAATTTTAGCATGATAAAAATCAGGGTATTGCGTAGAAGAGTGGTTCCCCCAGATAGCCATTTCAGTAATAGCACTGACATCAACGCCTGCTTTTTTAGCCAGTTGACTACGAGCACGTAATTCATCTAGCCTTGTCATTGCAAAAAAACGTTCATGCGATATATCAGGCGCGTTATTCATAGCGATGAGACAATTCGTATTACAAGGATTTCCTACAACCAGCACACGTACATCGTCCGCCGCATGATTATTAATAGCCTGCCCTTGCGTTGTAAATATTTGGCCATTTATTTTTAATAGATCAGAACGCTCCATGCCGTCTTTGCGTGGCATAGCACCGACCAAGAGCGCCCAATTAATATTGCGCATGGCTTCATTAACATTTGATGTACAGGTTATTTTTTTTAACAAAGGAAAAGCACAATCATCCAATTCCATCGCAAGACCATGAAGCGAGGGGAGAGCGGGTTCTAATTCTAATAATTGCAATTCCACTTCTGTATCAGACCCTAGCATTTGTCCTGATGCAATGCGAAAAACCAATGCATAACCAATTTGACCCGCAGCGCCAGTAATGGCAATCTTGACACGTTTTTTCATTCTTGACTCCCCAATCTCAACAATAATTGCCGCTATATTAACGCGAAATTAACCGCCCTGCCACGAACTTGTGAATGACACTCGCTAATAATGTTTGATAGGGTAACCCTTCTTGCACAGCTATTCGGCGAACCATATTTAGATCAGCACTTGATACGCGAATATTAATTCGAGTATCTCGTTTCATAAAATGCCTAGCTGCTTTTTTAGCTAACTCCATTTCTTCTTCTGCATTGTCTACAGAGACAAATTCACCTTTTTCAAAATCGCGTAAAATATCTTTTTCAGCTTTTTCTATGTCAATTTTTGGTTTGCCCATGGATTTTACCTCTTCGCCGTTTAACAATTGGCTCTAAATATTTCTTGGTATGCTTCCTACTCGGAAATATAGTTTTTAGAAAAACCTTTTGACCTTGTCGAACAAAAGGCACTAGATAAATATAGCCTTCTATATCAAGCACATAGAAGAACTGGCCTGCATATTTCTTTTTGTTAGGATGTTGAATGGTATCCAGCAAATGTCCATTATTAATATAATAAATAATTTCTTCAAAGCTAATACCCTGCTCTTCTTTGAGCGCTATGTTCTTCTCTGGATTATATTCATATTCAAGTTCTAATGTCATGGGAGAAGTATAGTTAATTGCTATCTAACGTCAATCTTTTAGGTGCCTATATAGCGACAATTTGAAATTGAAAATGCTACTGCTTCTCATACGGTTCATAATAGCGCCGATTGCCACTTTAATAACATTGAGTTCTTTATAAAAACATAGAAATTAGGGTTCAAGATAAGTTATATTTCGCAAAGAATCACATTGGGCATACTTGCGTAACGTACTTTTAAATGAGTAATATAAACAATACAAAAAAAGCTTTAATCTGGATTACGAATATACTTAAAAATCACGCCATTTGCTTTCAAATAACGGGCGGGTTAGCAGCTCGCGTGTATGGCTCAACTCGAAAATTAATTGATATTGATATAGATATTTCCGAAAAGGATTTTGAAAAAATAAGAGAAGAAGTTAAACCTTTTATTATCTTTGGCCCTTCTCATTTCAAAAGTGAAAATTGGGATTTATTTCTGATGACATTGAATTATGATGGCCAGGAGATTGATTTAAGCGCTGTAGAGAATACGAGAATATATGACAATAAGAATAAAATCTGGGTTGAAATAATTACGGATTTTTCAAAAGTTCAATATAAGGATATTGATGGATTAATGCTACCTGTGATTGAGCGCGAAGCGTTGATGGCATATAAAAAAATACTGGCTCGACCTGTTGATTTGCTTGACTTAAAATATCTTGAATAATTGACCTGCACAAGTCATGCTGTTTCCCTTAATTTATAGTCAAAAAAATGTTTTTTACACCCTACAAAAATAGCAATAATAACAAGAAACATTCCAATGATTTCACTATGACTAATAGGCTCGTTCAGGAATATAAAAACAAGCACAGTTCTGTCACGCGGTAAGCAGTCTATCTATTCTAAGAATGTTGTGTATGTGCTTTCACATAGGCTTTTAGAACAGCATTTATTTTTGACTGATAGCCATGTCCTTTTTGCTTAAAGTAATCGACTATATCTTCATCCAACCGTACCGAAAGATGTATTTTATGGGTTGGCATTCTCACATCTGCATCTTCCCAAAATTTTTTATTGGTTTTTGGGCTATCCTCATAATTTATATCCATATTATTTTTTTTTGTCATAGCGCATTGATTTTTTGTATTAACTGATATAATTCGCCTAGAATTACACGAACATATAGACAAATCAACTTTTAAATTAACGTCAGTATGACCTAAGCCGAAGATAGCTAATTTTAATAATTATAGATTTGCGCGAATACCATCCGCCAGCTCCCGTAATGCGACGAAAAACATCGTATAATCAATATTAGTGCTGCCATGCAGTAATTGCAGCACCTGGTCCCACCGATGAAGCGCACGCTGATGTTTCTCCATCCATTTTTTAATGAGTTCATTGGTATTCTTTATTTTTTGATTACTGCGCAGCACGGCAATTGTCAGCATGCCTTGCAATGCATCCAGCTCATCCCGCAAGGTGAGACGTGCTAATGTATTCCAATGCCCTTCACGTGGGTCCGTTGAGATTTGATCACGAAACCATACGAGATTAAATGCGCCGCCCACATCAAAATAAATTTTTGCCGTTTGAATTAAATCAAATTTATGTCGGGTAGAAATCTCGATAATATTTAACGATGTATATAATGCTCTAAAAACAGCTATTTTATTGGCGACTTCCTTAGGGATACCATGGTCTGTAAATTTTCTAACGAGATCCGTCAGATAGTCTTTCGTTATTCCGCTAATCAACCTCGGTGTCACCTCGGCTAACTTTTTAACGCCCGCAGAAAAATGCGTGACAGTTTTTTCAATATCGCCTTGCAAATAGTGGCCTCGAGTGAACCACCGAGTGGAAAGATTTAAAAGCGAGCGCACATAGTGAAATAATTCATATTGCAATGCCACGGAAATTTTTGTACCCAACGAATCAATAAGCCTTTTGAGATTAGGCGCATCAAATACACGAGATGAAATTTCATGCGCCGTGATAATGTCTGAAATGGTCGCTCCCATTTCAACTTCGGCGCGATAAGCAAATGTCACACCCATCTCATTGACAATTTGATTGCTTAACTGTGTCGCGATAATTTCTCGCCGCAAACTGTGGTGCCGCATAAAATCACTATAAGATTTTTTTAATGTTTTTGGAAATGCATTTTCAAGCACTCGTATAAAATAAGGATTTTCTGGTAAGCTGGATTTCAAAATTTCATTTTTAATATGAATTTTGCTATAAGATAATAAAACAGCAACTTCGGGACGAGATAATCCTGTTCCAGATGCTTTTCGATCTAAAATGGCTTTATCATCAGGTAAAAATTCTACGGTACGATCTATAATTTTTTCAACTTCTAAATCTTTAAGATAATTTTGATAAAGCCCCATATATCGTGCAGCGCTGAGTGATGAAAAACTCATGGCAAGCGATTGATCATAATTATCTTTTAATACTAACGCTGCGACTTCATCCGTCATGGCGGCTAATAAGACGTTACGTTTTTGAGTGGTTAATTTACCTTTGGCGACCACCGCGTCTAATAATATTTTGATATTCACTTCATGATCAGAACAATCTACGCCTGCAGAATTATCAATAAAATCAGTGTTGATGAGTCCGCCTTTCAATGCATACTCAACACGACCGAGCTGTGTAAACCCAAGATTGCCCCCTTCGCCAACAATACGACAACGCAATTCATTGCCATTAATGCGACAAAATTCATTGGTTTTATCACCCGCATCTGCATGACTTTCTCTTGACGCCTTCACATAAGTGCCAATGCCACCATTAAATAATAAATCAACCGGTGCTTTTAAAAGCGCGCGAATAAGCTCCGTAGGAGAAAGAGAATTGTCTTGCACATCTAATAATGTTTTCATTTCCGCAGATAATATAATTGATTTACTGGTCCGTTTAAAAACACCGCCACCTGCCGAAATTAATTTTGCATTATAATCCTCCCACGAAGAGGTCGGTAAATTAAAAAGTCGCACGCGCTCTTTGTAAGATTTTTCAGGATGAGGATTAGGATCAATAAAGATATGACGATGATCAAACGCCCCCACCAGTTTAATGTGAGATGAATAAATCATGCCATTACCAAACACATCGCCGCTCATATCGCCAATACCTACTACGGTAAAATAGGTATCTTTAGCATCAATATCTACGTTTAACTCACGAAAATGACGACGTACTGACTCCCACGCGCCACGCGCTGTAATGCCTATTTTTTTATGGTCGTAACCTGCTGAACCACCTGAGGCAAACGCATCGCCCAACCAGAAGTCATATTCTTTTGAAATACTATTGGCTATATCAGAAAATGTCGCAGTGCCTTTGTCTGCCGCAACCACTAAGTAAGGGTCATGATCATCATGACATACCACATCTTTCGGTGGGAGAACCTTATGATCTTTTAAATTATCTGTGAGGTCTAATAAGCTACGAATAAATAATTGATAGCAATAAATGACTTCTGCTTGAATGGTTGCGCGATCCGCATCGGCAGCAACTGTTTTTAAAACAAATCCGCCTTTCGCACCGGATGGAACAATGACTGCATTTTTAACTTTCTGCGCTTTCATTAAGCCTAACACTTCTGTGCGAAAATCTTCAAGACGATCTGACCAGCGAATACCGCCGCGCGCGACTTTTTCGCTTCGCAAATGAATTCCTTCTACTCGAGGAGAATAGACAAAAATTTCATAGAGAGGATGAGGCAGAGGCAATTCTGGGATGTCACCTGATTTCAATTTGAATGCAATAGATTCTTTTGGAGAACCATCCATTCTTTGAAAATAATTTGTGCGTAATGTGGCTTTAATGAGTTGCAGGAAACGCCTCATAATACGGTCATCATCAAGACTCGTAATCTCATCCAGCGCATGAATAATTTTTTCTTCTAACCGAGCAGATGTTTTTTTTGTATGGGCAGAGGTTTTAGGGTCGTTTCTTAATTTAAAAAAAAGAATAAGGTCTTTGGCTATATCAATATGCCGTGCAACGGTTTTTTCGATATACATTTGACTAAAACGAAACCCTGTTTGATGCAAATATTTTGCGTAAGCACGCAAAATAGCTACTTCACGCCACGTAAGTTCTGCGCCTAATATCAATTTATTGAATCCATCGTTTTCACATAATTTTGCACACACATGAACAAACCCCTCTTGAAAAATTTCTTGTAATTTCTGAACATCTATAGAGTTAGCTTTCTTTTCGTAAGCAACGCTAAAATCGCTAACAAAATAGGTCGTTTTTCCAACATTTATTTTATAAGGACGCTCATCATAAGTGCGTAATCCCATATTTTCAAAAATAGGTAAAATATCAGAAAGCGGAATAGCTTTACTGTATTGAAAGAGTCTTAAATGTAAGGAGTTTTCAGTTTTTTCTGGAAGTTGATGAAAATCAATTTGTAATCTTTTTTCCGATGAAAGCTGCTCAATTTTAATAATATCATTGACCGCAATGCCAGGTTCGCAATCATCTTTGTAGCTTGCAGGAAAAGCAGTTTTGTATTTAGCGTAGAGAGCCTTACCCTTACTCTCTTTTAAACGCTTCGTAAGACCTATTTCCAGATTTTCTATCCATGAAGAGGACATTATTAACTCCTTTAGTAAATGAGGCAAATCTTTGATACCAGTGTAATCTCTCGCAATCTGCTTTGACAGTGTATGATAAAAATCAGTAAAATAAAATAGAGTATGAAGGTTTGTTGCAGAGACATACGAATTCAGGTAATGTCAGCACCATGGATAATCAAGGTCATCGGTAGGGAATGAGTAAACTACTAAAAAAAAATAATATTATTGGTTGGAGAGAATGGGTTACTTTACCTGAGTTAGGTATTCCTAGAATTAAAGCCAAAGTAGACACGGGTGCGCGTACCTCTGCCTTACATGCGTTTGCCTTAAGGCCTTTTAAAGAAGGAAATAAAGATAAAATTCGTTTTGATATCCACCCCATCCAGCATAATATGAATGAAGTAGTGACTTGTGTTGCCGATATTACAGATAAACGATGGGTATGTGACTCTGGAGGGCATCGCGAAGAGCGCTATGTCATTAGCACACCGATTGTTTTAGCAGATGAACCATGGTTAATCGAAATTACACTGACTGAACGAGACACGATGTTATTTCGTATGTTGCTCGGAAGAAGCGCTATTCGCAGACGTTTTATCGTTAATCCATCTCGTTCATTTGTAAAAGAAAAAAAAGGTTGATTTTATGAAAATTGCAATTTTATCGAGAAGACATGATTTATATTCCACGCGGCGTTTAGTGGAGTCAGCCCTCTCTCGCGGCCATACAGCAGATGTGATTGATACATTACGTTGCTACATGAATATTACCTCAGCGCAACCGACCATTCATTACAAAGGGTCAGCGTTACCTAATTATGATGCGGTTATTCCTCGTATTGGCGCCTCTATTACGTTTTATGGTGCCGCCGTTGTTCGACAATTGGAAACGATGGACGTGTTCTGCGTGAATGATTCTTTTGCTATTACCCGAGCACGTGATAAATTGCGCTGTTTGCAGCTACTGTCAAAAAAAGGCATAGGTTTACCTATTACGGGTTTTGCGCATTCACTGGATGAAATTCAAGATTTAATTAAAATGGTAGGTGGCCCACCTCTGATTATTAAATTTTTAGAAGGCACACAGGGTGTTGGAGTTGTGCTAGTTGAAACAACGAAAGCCGCGCGCAGTGTGATTGAAGCTTTTTTAGGACTTAAGGTCAATATATTAGTACAAGAATATATTAAAGAAGCAGAAGCTTCAGATATTCGCTGTTTTGTGGTGGGCGGCAATGTAGTGGCTGCCATGAAACGCCAGGCGAAATCACCTGAAGAATTCCGTTCTAACTTACACCGAGGCGGACAGGCAACGCCTGTGGAGATTACAGAAGAAGAACGTACCATGGCGATCCGCGCAGCACATATTACAGGGCTAAATGTCGCGGGCGTTGATATTGTTCGTTCTAAACGAGGGCCTCTCGTTATTGAAGTCAACGCTTCTCCTGGCATTGAGGGTATTGAAAAAGTCACAAAGAAAGATGTGGCTGGCGCTATTATTCAATTCATCGAGCAAAATACTGATCGTGATAAAGATAAAGTGCGAACGAAGGAGTGATGATTGACTAGCAACTGATTAAAATTTTCTGAATAGATTTGTAATTTTCCTAGAGAGGAAATTTTTTATGCTTCGAAAATTCTGACTATCTCATCAAAAAATCATGCGTCAACTTACAAATAATTCTTGCGGTTAATTTATTTTATATAATCAACCATACATTTGCTGTAATGCTGTCACAAATATCTCATCCTGATAAAAAGGGTTTGGTCCTCGTTTTTGGCAAGCCTTCTTTTTCACTCTGATGGGTTCTTTCAGTAAAGTAATGGCGTGCTTGCGAGGGTATCTGCGCACTGCACAAAACTCATCCAATATTCTTTTCTTTACTGATCGAGCTGCTCGCTGATAACGAGGCGGAATTAACTGCTGATAGGCTTCTTTTGTTTTATGGTTCATAGGTTGCCTTATTAAATCTTGGGTAAGATTTAATCTGAGGCAACGATATAAATTAACCACCTCTTTCGGTAAGATTTAATGTGAGTCAATGCGTGTGTAGGTATTATTTATTATAATTTTTTGCTAAAATAGGAACATGAAAACCAGAAGGCCTCTTATTGAAACCAATCCTTATATGAAAGACGCAGCTATAAGAGAAAAACTAATCTCGCGTTCGGTAAGGACATCCTGTGGAGTAGAAGGTATTAAAGCGCCTTCGCTTGGTGCTGTTCGCTTTGAAATCCCTCGCAGAAAAGATAAAAAGATTTGCAAAACTATCAAGTAAACCACTATTTCAGCAACTTGTGAAAAATTTCCTGAATAGGATTGTAATTTCCACCCACACCCGCATGAATTGCTAAAATATACTGCTCAAACCCTATATCATTTTCAGTTTTATCAATCGCCGCAAAATTCAAGGGGGGTCTATTAGCTTGCATCACCCTAAGATCTGCCAGTAAACGAGCCGTTCTTCCATTTCCTTCACGGAAAGGGTGGATTAATATCAGCTCAATATGCACCGCTCCCAAGGCTAGAGTAAGTTCATTGAGATCAGAATAACGACAGGGCGTATATATCGCTAAATATCTTTTCTCAAACTCTTGCATGGATACCTCAATACGCAAAGGAGCGGCAAAAGGAAATCCATCCTTCGACATAGTAACGGTACGATATTTACCTGCGCTTGGATAAATGTCACCTAATCATAACTCGTGAATGTTACAAATATCCTCGGCGGTGAACCGATGAGCCTCATCAAATATCTTTAACAGTTCTAATTCGGTTCTTTCAAGCTCTTGTTCTTCTAAGGCACCCATTTCCTCCGATGATTTAATGCTCAGGTAATTTTTGAGAACCTCGTTATTAGAACCAGGTTCAAAGTCTTCCTGAGTAGGAACACAGTAGCGATTAGAGCTTTTGATACTCATATTAATGCGCCTTAAATATTATTAATAGATGTTTTTAGGTTCCCTTTTCTTTTACCAAGTATACTATACAGCATCTTTATTTTTATGATTATATAGGTAACAAGATTTATGCTAAACCTCCGCCTGTTAGCTGCGCGCGTCATCCATCAAGTCGTGTTCTCTAAATGCTCTTTAACCGATTGCTTGAAAGATGCATTAGCCCAAGTGCAAGACCCACGAGATCAAGGATTTTTACAATCCATTTGTTTTGGCGTCTGTCGATGGTATTTTCGTTTAGACACACTTACACAATTACTCTTGGAAAAACCACTTAAAACAAAAGACCAAGATATTTATAGTCTAATTTTAGTGGGACTCTATCAACTTGCCGAGATGCGAGTACCCGCGCATGCAGCGATTGATGAAACGGTTTCCGCAACGCGCGGTTTAAAAAAACCTTGGGCAAAAAATTTAGTCAATGCGATATTACGCCGCTATCAGCGTGATTTTATAGCGCTGAACGCAGAAATAGCATCGAGTCCAGTTGCTTTATATGCTCACCCCCCATGGATGATAGATCTCATTCAAAAAAATTGGCCTACTGAATGGCAAGCTATTTTAACTGCCAATAACCAACATCCGCCTTTTTCATTACGTGTGAATAAAAGAAAAATTTCTCGTGCAGATTATTTATTAAAATTAAAAGAAAGCCATCTCGATGCAAAAATAATCCCAGAAACACCCACAGGCATTATTCTCAATCAGCCATTGAATGTGCAAGAGTTACCTGGATTTTTGGTGGGCGAGATATCAGTGCAAGATGGCGCGGGGCAGCTTGCTGCTGGCTTACTTGAATTAAAGCCAAGCCAGCGAGTGCTGGATGCCTGCGCTGCACCGGGTGGAAAAACAACTCATCTCTTAGAGTCGCAAACAGATATTGAATTAATCGCCGTGGATTGTGATGAGCGCCGTTTAAATGCAGTACGCGATAATCTCCATCGGTTACAGTTATCTGCGACCTGCATTTGCGCAGATGTTGCCGAGACAGCCACATGGTGGGATGGTCAATTATTCGACCGAATTTTAGTGGACGCGCCTTGTTCAGCGAGCGGTGTTATTCGCCGCCATCCTGATATTAAAATATTGCGTCGCGCCACCGATATTGCCAAACTAGTGGAACAACAGACACGGTTGCTGAACGCTATGTGGCATTTGCTTAAACCCGGTGGATGGATAGTTTATGCAACATGCTCTATTTTTTCCGAAGAGAATTTAGGCGTTATGCAAACATTTCTTGCCTCGCATTCCGATGCGATTGAAGAAAAAATAATAGAGAAGTGGGGAAAAGAACGCGCGATTGGCAGACAGATTTTACCCAATATGCAAGAAATGGATGGTTTTTATTTTGCTCGTTTAAGTAAGGCACTTTCACTCTCTACAGGATGATGACATGCGTATTGAATATGATATTAAATTAGATTTTAAAGATGTTTTAATTAGACCTAAACGAAGTGTACTTGCCTCTCGCTCCGAAGTATCGCTTGAGAGAGAATTTCGTTTCAAAAATTCAGGTGCCACATGGAAAGGCATTCCGATTATTGCGGCCAATATGGATCATACAGGCACATTTGAAATGGCAGAAGCTCTCTCTACACACGGATTATTAACAGCCATTGATAAATTCATTCCTATCTCAGCCTGGCAAAAATTTTTGACAAAAAAACCGGATATTATTACATCAGTGTTTCTCTCCGTGGGTATCGCGGAAGAAGATTTTGAAAAAGCACAAGCCGTGATTAAAACAACGAACACTTCCATGATTTGTTTAGATGTCGCCAATGGTTATACGGAGCGTTTTGTTGACTGTTTGAAACGATTACGTGAAGCAAACCCGAATAAACTCATTATGGCAGGCAATGTCGTCACAGGTGAAATGGTGGAAGAATTAATTTTATCAGGCGCTGACATCGTCAAAATTGGGATTGGGCCTGGTTCTGTCTGCACAACACGCGAAAAAACAGGCGTGGGATATCCACAGCTCTCTGCTATTATTGAATGCGCTGATGCAGCGCATGGATTAGGCGGGCATGTGTGTGCAGATGGTGGTTGCATATCACCTGGCGATGTTGCGAAAGCCTTTGCAGCAGGCGCTGATTTTGTGATGTTAGGCGGCATGTTATCTGGGCATGATGAATGCCTGGGTGAAATTGTTGAAGAACATGAACAACGGTTTAAGCGTTTTTATGGCATGAGTTCCACAGAAGCCATGGAAAAATATCACGGCAAAGTCGCTGAATATCGCGCCAGCGAAGGCCGTTCTGTCAATGTGCCTTATCGTGGGCCTGTTAAAAATACTATTTTAGATATTTTAGGTGGCTTGCGATCCACTTGCACTTACGTTGGCGCACACCAACTAAAAGAACTCTCTAAACGCACGACATTTATTCGCGTGACGAAGCAACTGAATGAAATATTCTCGGCACATCAAGTCAAATAAAAAATGTGGATCGGGGGTGAATGCAATGGGTGCCCATAGAACATGATTTTTCATATTTAAACCAGGTTGAAAATTGGATAGGCTTATTTTAACCTGGGTTATATAAAAAATAAGGACTTTAACATTTTGGATATTTTAAGCGGCTTGCGATCCATCCATACTAAGTATATTCAATAAGCTATATTTTTTGGTGTTGGCATCCCTACTTGGACAACGGATCGAATTCATATTTTCTTTAATTCTACAGTTGAACAAGAAAGTTAATAATAATTTGAATCATTTTAGGCCTTGTGGTGATAAGGAACACTCAAGCTATGCACAGCATCCACTAATATAGCGACATGTTCAGGCGGTACATCTTGCGGTATTCCATGTCCCAAATTAAATATATGCCCCGAGCCTGAACCATATTCAGCTAGGATACGCGCGACTTCCGCGCGAATAATGTTTTCAGGTTGATATAAAATCGCTGGATTGAGATTGCCCTGCAAAGCTATTTTAGTACCGACTGTTTGTCTGGCTTTTTGTAAATTAACCAACCAATCTACTCCGATCACATTGCACCCCGATTGCGACATTAATTCCAGCCATTGTCCGCCCGCTTTCGTAAATAATATGACAGGCACAGATTGTGAGAAATTTTTTTGAGTAATATTCGCAATAATTTGTTGGACATACTGCAACGAATATTCGCGATACTGTTCTGTATTGAGCATCCCGCCCCAGGTATCAAAAATCATAACAGCTTGTACACCTGCATTGATTTGAGCGTTTAAATGCAAGGTTACAGCTTTTGCCAATTTATCTAATAAACAGTGAAGTAGTTTTGGTTGTTGTTGTAACATCGCATGAATCACAGGAAAAGATTTATTCGCACTGCCTTCGACCATATAGCTTGCTAAAGTCCATGGGCTTCCACAAAAACCAATTAAGGGGACAGTGCCTGCTAATTCATACTGAATCATGCGAATAGCATCGAGCACATAACATAAACTGATTTCGGGATCTGGAATAGCAAGTGTGTGAATGTCTCGCTCGGTTCTTAAGGGCCGCTCAAAAGCAGGCCCTTCGCCTTCTCTAAAATAGAGACCTAATCCCATTGCATCTGGGATTGTTAAAATATCTGAAAATAAAATAGCTGCATCGAGCGGAAAACGAGCCAAAGGTTGTAGAGTCACTTGGCAGGCGAGTTCGGGCGTTTTACATACCGTCATAAAACTACCTGCTTTTTGGCGCACTGCACGGTACTCTGGCAGATAACGCCCTGCCTGTCGCATTATCCAAATAGGCGTTTTATCAACAGGCTGATGCCTGATGGCACGTAATAAGCGATCATTTTTAAGGGCGACCATACAAGAGCCTTCTATAAAATTACCCTACAAATCAAACTTGTACATTTGCATCCGTACCATAATAGTGACATATAAAAGACAGATACGTCTAAATAAGTAATTATTTATATGAATAGTACAGTACAGTGATATAATGTAAACCCTTTAATAATAATTAACTCTTTATATATGCACACTTATGCAGCCACGAGAAGAGAAAACTATTTTAATTAACGAGCGAGCATTTGCACCTGCTTCTATACCTCTTGTTGAGCCTAACTGGTGTTCTTCTAGCTTATATAGACGAGAAACGCCTGAATATGGTGAAACTCTTTCAAAAGGAACTGTTAATAACCTGGAAGAAGAGTTTACTCTTGAAGAAAAAATTACTCTTGATAAATTCAATCGTCAGTTTTCTTTACTGGTTGAAAATATAGAAGCGCAATGCGTACAGTTAGGTATCATCGACCTAGACTTATTACAGAATATAGAAAAATTTAATACGCAATATACAAGTCGAGTTTTTTATGTGGATCAACCAAACCCTCGTTTCTATACTCAAATCAAACAATCGTTAGAAGCCATCGCATTTCATTTATCGCATAACACATTGTTAAATGATGTTGAGAAGAAACGGATGATGGTAGAGCTGATAGAACAGATAGCTTTTTGTAGTGGGGGTGTATTTCAGCATATTGAGAACACGAGAAATAATTTATCAACTCATGAGACGAGTGATGCATGGCTTGCCAATTTCAGGCTTACTCTTATTCAGCAAGCGGCCAGTGACCATGTAAGAAAACACATCTTCGATGATGGAAATGAAATTCATGCTAAAATAGTATTGTTGAAATATGCGGACGAACAAGGCTGGGCGCCGTATGGCATTGAAACACGATCAGCCGTTGAGGATATATTTGCGAATTTAGCTGAAATTACACCAGCAGCTTTAGAGACTTTTCGAAATAATTTTCTACAGCGATATAACCCTATAGCCATTATGATGGAACTCGCCACTCGATTGCATGATTCCATTACAACAAGGCTACAGAAAAAGCGCAGCGAGCAGCAAGTGAATGATGAGAAAGAAGATGTGGTTGCCATACAAGGTGCCAACGGACTGGACGAACTTCTTTCTGGTATACCTTTTAATGAAAAAGGCTTGATGCCGAACGATGTGTTTGATTCGATGCGGGATGAGGAAACTGCGTCCTTTTGTTGGACGAGTCCACATACTTCTGAGAGATCATGCTTTTCTCTCAAATCTATTCCTCAATTAATGCTGTCCATGACTACTGCTTTTGCTCGAGAAAAAACCCCTATTTTTGAAACTTATCAAGATGAGTATTATACCCTAGTAAAAGGCTCTCCTGAACTTTGCCATCAATATTCTGAAGACACACCGCCTGTAGAAGCTGCCCAACAGTCAGTCAGATGGATGAAAGAAAACAATACTTATTTAACTCATCTATTATTTCATTCATTATATCGAAGGGGCATACGAGATTTTTCAGGTTGTACGCTTTATCAAGTGGATTTTTCAGAATGTAGTAGTGAAGAGCTTATTTTAAAAAACACTCATGTTCTTGCTTCTCCGAAAATGACACCAACCGAACAATTTAACGCTTTATTTGAGAAATATTATCAAGCTCAAATAACGGCATTTGCTCGGCAAAGAGAAAATCAGGCTCCTTTATTGGTGGAGGCTGCAAAAATCAACGATTTGGAAGGTGTGAAAAGATTGTTGGCATTGTTTGTTGATATCAATACACGCGATCCATCAGGATTCACAGCTTTACACTATGCAGCGAAAGAGGGACATCTCGAGATGGTTCAACTTTTATTAGATAATCATGCTGACGATACAATAAGAGCAGAAAAAGACGATCCAAAAACAACACCTCTAGCCTATGCGGCATCTCATAAAAAATGGAAATGTGTAGAGTTGTTAATTCCCAAAAAAAGTAGAACCATCGATGGTTATATCGTACTGCTTGCTGCAAAAGATAATCAGTATGAGCTTGTCATGGATTTATTAATAAAAAAAACCATTATTGATATTAACATTCGCGTGGATGAGAAAACTGTTTTGTGGTATGCAGTAAATCACGCACTACAGCGCAAGGGTGGAGAGCACGCAGTAGAACACAAAGATAAACAGTACGCAGTAGAGCATAAAGATGAAGAACACGCAGTAGAACACAAAAATAAACAGCACGCAGTAGAATACACACCTGTTCAGATAGTACGAAGTCTGCTGGCAGTAGGGGCGCAAGATGATTTTTCAATATTAATAAATGCAGCTGTGCAAAGCCAGGAGATAGATCTCGCTATTCTATTACTTATCCAAGATATGAAGGATATTAAAACTCGCGATCTCATCGGCGAATTACACAAGCTCACACAAACATACGCCTTCTCGCCCGAAATAAACAAACACTTCTTAGATTTTTATCAGACATTACAGAATGATGCTACAAGCGATGAGACTAAGGCCACTATTCTTCAACATTTCATTGATATTTTAAAATCTAATATTAATATCTTACAATCCAATGAGGCGGAAGAAGAAAAAGATCAATGCAAAAACCAAAAAAAACTTTTGATAATAGAAAAAATTTTAAATTCTGAACAAGATCTTAAAAATAAGTTAAATAGAAAACCTTCCATGTCCCTTCCTTTGAAAATAGCTCTAGGAGCGCTCTTTGGAGGGATCGCTATTCTTGCAGTGAGTTCGATTATGATTTATTTAGGGATAGGAGTAGCAGGAATAGAAATAGGAAACCTCCTACTTCCTTGTCTTATAAATTCATTAATAACGGGTGCGCCTGTTAGCTATTTTAGCTATTTCCGCCATAAAGAATATAGCGAGAAAAAAGCACGTAATAATGGGTGTGTTGACGCGATGCTCAAACACTTTAAAACGCCATCACCCTCTTAATAAAAGAAGCTCCTGATCTTACTCTATGAAGAAGCTTTGCAGTATGCTTTGTTTAAGATAATATAGAGTCTACTTTACTAACAAGGTTATTCGTTTTTTTATCAACTTCTATAAAAAAGGAAAATCGTATATGCATAAACATATTTTATTCGCTACATTGGCTGGACTTTGTATGAGTATGGCAGCTTGTCATGATGATAAACCTTCTAATACTGAGACAGTGGCAAGTACCGCAACTACTTCCACCTCGCCCGTGACAGCCTCTGCTGATGAGAATACAACCAACATACCTGCTTCACAACAACCCGTAAATCCTAACTCAACAGACACAACCATTAACCCCACTACAACGGGATCAGGTGATTCTTCTGCACAGCAACCCGTGCCATTGCCATCTCCAGTAGCGCCTGATGTTGTGCCTACAGGGGATAATACGGCTGCCGTGGCACCGTTAACACCGCCACCCGCTAATACTACAATACCCGCACCTTCTACTCCGGCTCCTGTTCCAGGCACACCCGCACCTTCTATGCCGATGTCTGATCCCTCTGCACAACCGCAACCCGCACCATCGCCGATGCCTGCTGCTCCATCTACACAGCCACAACCGGTATCTTCCGTGCCTGATTCATCGACACAGCCAGTACGGTAGTCAGGGAGGGTGGATTACAACGCAAAAAGAGCGTCTAATCCACCCTACTGCATGATTGATTCAGGATTTAGCTAAAAGAGAAAAATTGAATGCGTCTACCCTGGTTAATGAGTGCAACCAATAGTTCAGATAGTAAAAGCTCCTTATAGCTTTTATCAAAAGCTTTTTTAAATGCGGTCTTTTTTATTTCCCGTTCATAGGTAGAGATAGATTTTTTACTCATAATATATGCCTCCTTTATTTCTTGTTTCATATTCTCTTTTGAGTAACAGGGCTCTATTTTTTTCTTGCTGAGGTAATTTTTTCTTTTTCTTCCTAAGACTAGTATTGACAAAATGCACACATTGGGATAAATATGTACTATGACAGAGAAAAAACAACAATATAATTTTTCAGATGAAAAAAATAAGCAATTAATAAAAGAGCGAAACATTAGTTTTGAAGAGATTATTGCAGCAATAGAAGAAGGTGCGGTGTTAGACGTGTTACCACATCCTAATTCTGCTAAATATCCTAAACAAAAAATGTACGTTCTTAATATGAATAACTATGTGTATTTAGTGCCTTTTATTAGGAAAGATGAAAATACTGTATTTTTAAAAACTATCTTTCCTCATCGAAAATTAACTAAGCAATATTTAAGAGGTAAAAGAGATGAAAAAGAAAAAACATGATATTGTTGCCTTTGGCCTCGATCAAGAAGAGCAGGATATCAGCGATGCTATTGATCAACTTATTGAGAAAGGTAAGTTGAAGAGCGTGAATAATTTAAAAGAAGAACTTGCTTTTTCGAAGGAAGCTGCGGCAAATTATTTTCGAAAAGATAAGCGGGTCAATATCCGTATCTCTAGCAACGATTTGGCTCGCCTAAAACAAAAAGCAGCGTATAAAGGGCTGCCTTATCAAACCTTTATTGCTAGCGTTTTGCACGAATATGCAGCAGGGCATTTTAACGATTAATCAGTCTGATTTTTTCAAGAATAACTGTAGAATATAAACCTTATCCAAAGATTATGTGAATGGAATAAATTCGTGTTGGACTTTAAAAAACTAAAGCTAGTATGTATTACAGTTATCTTAAGCGGTGCTTTAGCAGGCTGCATGGTAGGGCCTGATTTTCATCTGCCAGCGCCTCCCACAACAAAAACGTATACTAAAACGATATTACCTCACAAAACAACTCGTGTATTAGCCGCAGGCAATGCAGGAAAAACCCAATACTTTATTAACAATCAAGATATCCCTGCGGAATGGTGGACTTTGTATCATTCCACTGCATTAAACCGTTTAATCACAATGGGTCTCGCGAATAGTCCTAATTTTGCGGCGGCTAAAGCGACTTTGCTCCAGGCGCAAGAAAATTTAAATGCCCAAATGGGTACACTTTTATTCCCCACTGTGAATGCTGTAGCGAATGGCCAGCGACAAAAATTTTCTGGCGCAACCATTGGTAACGATGTGCCTTCCAGTATTTTTAATCTCTATAATGTAGGAGTTGCTGTTTCTTATACCTTTGACCTATTTGGTAGCTCAAGACGTCAAATAGAAGCGTTGCGAGCGCAAGTTGATTTTAGATATTATCAACTACAAGCAGCTTATTTAGCTTTAACAGCCAATATTGTGACGACCGCCATCACCACTGCCTCATTACAAGCACAAATTAATGCCCTTCATCAATTGATTCGAGAAGAAAACAATCAACTCGCTATTAATATCCAACAATTTAAGCTAGGTAGTACTTCGGAGGCGAACGTGTTTTCACAACAAACCCAGCTAGCACAAACCAATGCGTTATTGCCTCCTTTAGAACAAAGTTTAAGTCGAGCGCAGCATGCGCTTGCTGTACTTGTCGGTTCCTTACCCAGTGAAAGCCAATTGCCCTCTATTGATTTAAATAAATTGAATTTACCAGCGCGGTTACCTGTGAGCCTCCCTTCTGCGTTAGTGCGTCAACGACCTGATATACAAGCTGCGGAAGCGTTACTTCACCAGGCCAATGCGCAAGTAGGTGTTGCAACAGCTAATTTATTTCCACAAATCACTCTCGGTACCACTAATTATGGCTGGTCATCTTCTACAGTGAATGATCTTTTTCATCCTGCGACATTGACATGGAGTATAGGCGGTCAAATACTACAACCCCTATTCCAAGGAGGCGCGTTACGCGCACAAAAACGTGCTGCTATGGCTGCTTATGAACAAGTCTGGGCGCAATACCGTCAAACCGTATTACAAGCTTTTCAGAATGTGGCTGATTCATTGCGCGCATTGGAGTCAGATGCAAAAGAATTAAAAGCACAAAAACGTGCTGAAATAGCCGCGTATGCTGCGCTAAAACTGACGAAAGGGCAGTATCGTTTAGGCAGTGTGGATTATCTACCTGTATTGACGGCTGAGCAGCAATATCAGCAAGCGTTAGTGAATCGCATTCAAGCACAAGCCGCACGTTATTCCGATACGGCTGCATTATTTCAAGCCTTAGGTGGGGGATGGTGGCATAGAACAGAAGGAGAGATACAATGAAAAAACCTTTATTAAAAATGCTCATTGTCGTTGCTTTATTATTCGGCGGTATTTTTGGTTATAAAATTATTAAAGGCATGATAATGGGCCATGCAATGGCATCCATGGGCCAACCTGCGGTTTACGTTTCTACGATGGATATTAAATATATGCCGTGGCAATCACAGCTAAAAGCTGTCGGCAGTGTGCGAGCTGTCTTAGGCGTTAACGTGACAACTGAATTGGCAGGGATGGTTAAAGCCGTTTATTTTACGCCAGGTGCAACTGTCAAAAAAGGCGATCTACTCGCCCAGCTTAATATTGATCCTGATATAGCAGGGCTACATGTGCTTGAAGCCAATGCAGAACTTGCTGCAGCGGTCTATAAGCGTGATGCAGCTCAATACAAAATTCATGCGATTAGCAAAGCAGTGCTGGATTCCGATGAAGCAAACCTTAAGAGTACTCAAGCACAAGTCACACAACAAACCGCTGTGATCGCGCAAAAAACTATCCGCGCACCTTTTGATGGGCGGTTAGGTATCTCTGCAATCAACCCAGGGCAGTATATTAATCCTGGCAATACCATCACAATGCTTCAAACGATAGACCCTGTGTATGTTGATTTTTATGTACCTCAACAAGCACTGGCTTCTATTAAAACAGGACAGTCTGTAGTAATCCAGGTAGATACTTTTCCAGATGTGTTATTTAATGGAGTTGTTTCAACCATTGATCCTGCCCTCGATTCAAGCGTTCGTAATGTTAAAGTAGAAGCAACCATTAAAAACCCAAACGCTCAATTAACCCCAGGCATGTTCGCATCTGTTACGGTGGATACTGGAAACCCAAAATCGTATCTCACCTTGCCGCTCAATGCAGTGACTTTTAATCCGTATGGTGAAAGTGTTTATATTGTGAATGAAATGCGAAAAAATAAAAAAAGCAAACCTTATCTAGTTGCAAAAGAAACATTTGTTGTCACGGGAGAAAAGCGTGACAATCAAATAATCATTTTAAAAGGATTAAAGGAAGGCGACAAAGTCGTCACAAGTGGCCAGATGAAGCTTAAGAATGGAAGCACCGTTGTTATTAATAATACTGTTGCGCCTGAAAATGATATCCAATCAACATCTACTGATGAATAATATAGAAGGTAATATTTTTAGATGACATTCACAGATCTTTTTATCAAACGTCCTGTATTGGCTACCGTGATTAGCCTGCTTATTTTAGCGTTGGGATTGCGTTCTGTCGGCTTGCTACCTATTTTGCAATACCCTTTTACCGAAAATGCAGTCGTGACTGTTTCAACAACCTACACTGGCGCTAATCCAGCGCTGATTGCAGGATTTATCACAACCCCCTTGGAAAATTCTATTGCACAGGCAAGCGGCATTGATTATATGACATCGAGCAGTACCCAAGGAACGAGTACTATTCAAGCCAACTTATTATTGAACTATGATCCCAATAAAGCTGTTTCGGACATTAACACTAAAGTGAATGCAGTGTTAAACCAATTGCCAAAAGGAGCACAGCAACCGGTTATCAATGTTGCTGTGGGTGAAGCGATTGATTCTATGTATATTGGGTTTTACAGTAAAATTCTACCCAGCAATAAAATTACAGACTATCTCGTACGGAATGTGCAGCCAAAATTGCAAGCCATTAATGGTGTGCAAATGGCAGAAATCCTAGGCCAAAGAACATTTGCCATGCGTGCCTGGTTAGACCCCGTTAAATTAGCAGGTTATCAAATAACAGCAGATGATATCTCTCATAAATTAGCGTCTAATAATTTTATTTCTGCCGTAGGTCGTACCAAAGGCAATATGTTTACCATTGATTTAACAGCAGATACGGGTCTGACTAGCGTTGATCAATTCCGTCAGTTAGCTCTCAAATCACAAAATGGCGCGATTGTCCGTTTAGGCGATGTGAGTACTGTCAGCTTGGGTTCGCAAGATTATAGCAGTGCAGTTCAATTTGATGGACAGCCTTCTGTTTATATTGGTATTAAAATCGCACCAGCAGCAAATTTATTAACAGTCATAGATAAAGTAAAAAAAGCATTTCCTGAAATCGAAGAGCAATTACCCGAAGGATTAAATGCCAAAGTTGTTTACGATGCCTCTGCGTTTGTGAATAGTTCCATTCATGAAGTGGTGCATTCTTTGTTTGAAGCATTACTCATTGTCACTGTTGTGATTTTTTTATTCTTGGGGTCTATACGCTCAGTTATTATCCCCGTGATTGCAATGCCTCTCTCTCTGATCGGCACATTTTTTATGATGCTATTACTGGGCTACTCTATTAATTTGCTTTCACTATTAGCTTTAGTGCTTGCCATTGGCTTAGTGGTCGATGATGCGATTATTATCGTTGAAAACATTCACCGCCATATCGAAGAAGGAATGAACCCTATTCCTGCTGCCCTGCAAGGCGCCCGAGAATTAGCAGGCCCTATTATTGCTATTTCTATCGTATTAATCGCAGTCTATGTTCCGATTGGATTTATGGGTGGGTTAACAGGCGCTTTATTTACTGAATTTGCGTTCACATTAGCAGGGGCTGTCGGTATATCTGCCGTGATTGCTTTGACGTTATCACCCATGATGTGTTCACGCTTTTTTGAAAAAAACCATACGACAGCTAATAAATTCATCCAATATATTGATAACCTTTTTGATAAATTGCATGATATCTATCAACGCGCATTGAATAACGCATTGAATTATTTACCTGTGATTGCTGTTTTTGCCGCTATTATATTATTCAGTAATTATTTTTTATTTATATCATCCAAAGCAGAACTCGCACCGCAAGAAGATCAAGGCATTATTCTTTCCATGTTAACCGCTTCGCCAAACGCAACATTAGCTCAAACGCAACTTTATTCTCGTGCCACGAACAAAGTGTATTTCCAATTCCCCGAAACAGACCACACCTTCATGGTCGATGGTTATAATGGATTAAATACCAGCATTGGCGGCATGGTATTAAAACCTTGGGATGAACGCCACCGTACAACGAATGTCATGCAGCCTGAGGTACAAAAGGCATTAGATCAAATTTCTGGTGCTAAAATAGCCGCTTTCCAAATGGCATCGTTACCTGGCGGTGGGGGTGGCTTACCTATTCAATTTGTGATTCAAACGACTCGAAGTTTTGAGGAACTTAATACATTAGCACAGTTATTTATTCAAAAAGCATGGAAAAAAGGGATTTTCTTATATGTCGATTCAGATTTAAAATTTGATAAAGCACAAACAGAAATTTCACTGAATGCAGATAAAATTTCTGAGCTTGGCCTCACTATGCAAGATATAGGTAACACATTAGGTTCAGCCTTAAGTGAAGGATACGTTAATTATTTCAATTTAGCGGGGCGTTCTTATCAAGTGATTCCGCAAGTCATGCAGGTAGATCGTTTAACAGATAATCAATTATTAAATTACTATATTAAGGCAGCGAATGGCATTTCGATTCCTTTGTCTTCTGTCGCGACATTAAAAACAAAAGTGGTTCCAGAATCACTCAATCATTTTCAACAGCTTAACTCCACCACGATTTCTGCTGTTGCATTTCCAGGCGTTACAATGAGTGATGCACTCAATAGCTTAAAAGCTATCGCCACAGAGATTTTACCGCAAGGTTATACGATTGATTACGCAGGACAGTCACGCCAGTATATACAAGAAAATAGCGCATTAATTCTGACCTTCTTTTTTGCACTTATTATTATTTACCTTGCGCTTGCTGCGCAATTCGAAAGTTTTCGTGATCCACTGATTGTTTTAATCAGCGTTCCTATGTCTATTTGTGGAGCGATGATTTTTATTAGTTTAGGTGTAGGTGACGCAAGCTTGAATATTTATACTGAAGTCGGCTTAGTGACTTTAATTGGGTTAATCAGCAAACACGGGATTTTAATCGTGCAATTCGCGAACGATTTACAAAAAGCAGGAAAGAATAAACGTGAGGCAATAGAGACTGCCTCTGCCGTTCGATTACGTCCTATTCTGATGACAACTGCTGCGATGGTCTTCGGCGTTGTGCCACTCATCACCGCAACAGGCGCGGGTGCAGTCAGTCGTTTTGATATTGGGCTAGTCATTGCAACAGGTATTTCTATCGGCACTTTATTCACATTATTTGTCGTACCTGCCATGTATTTGTTTTTGGCGGGCGATAGGTCGAAAGCAGCTATTGAGTAATTCGCTTACATCCTTTCAACTCACTTGAAAAATACATCAAGCGTTTGTTTAATAAGGTATTTTTTGACCATCTCCACATTGAGAAACAATTTTTATACAATTTGATAACAAAGATGCTATAATTAAATGAATATTTTTATTTCATGCATCTTTATACAGGCATAGTACAATCATATTAATTTTAAGATAGGAATAAACAGCCATGTCCAGCAACCGGTTACCTTTAGGTTCCTCTTTACGTCTTGTGGCTTTTTTAGATGTTGACGACACACTGATCATAACAGAGGATACAGAGCTGGGTCGTATACGCACATTAAATCAACAGCTAATCAATCAATTGAAAAAAAATAGAATTAATCACATATATTTATTTACAAACATGGATTTAGCAGATGTTAATCATCACGATAGCCCTAACCGTATCACTCGTAAGCGATTAATTAGTGAGCTTAACTTGCAAGGGATAACAGTTGATGGGGTTCTTACACCAGCCGACCCTGTTTATAAGAAAGGTCCCGGAGCAGCGTTTAATGACTTATATCTGAGCGCATATGGTAAAAAAACACAAAATCAAAGTTATGAGGAAGAAGATCAAAAATTTAAGGAATGTCTGGCTAAGCAACATGTTGAAGAAACGTATGTCGGTAAAAAACGTGCTGCAGGTCAAAAGCGCAGCATGTTTCAATATTTCCTTGAAAATAAACCAGCCGATATTGCATCAATCATTTATTTTGAAGATGATAAAACATGTATTGACGCAGTATCTGAATTAATACAGCCATTAGATTCTAATATTCATTTTACAACTTGCCAGGTACAGCTACACTCTGTTAAATCTCAGCAGGAGAACAAATATTATGCTGATGTCGTTTCTAGGAGTATTGCAACAAGCAAAGAAATGTTCTTGAAAAAATTAAAGGAAAACTTAAATAATCCAAATATTACTAAAGAAGACATTCTGGATTTTTTTAATGAAATAAAGAAAAAAGATGGAAAATACGCTTATATTCACGCACAAAAAAATCCAACCTGGGATAAATTCAGGGTGTTTTTTAAATGTTCTTCCAATAAAAATGAAGAAAAATTTTGGCACACCGCAACTTATCAAAAAGCGGTTGGAATTTTGAAAGAAGCTTATCAAAGCCGCAACGCTCAGTCAGTTCATGAAACACGAGTCAATGATGAAAATGAATTTATTGATTATTATAGAGGAAATTCTCCAATTCACCTTTTTTCCACTACGACAAGAAACAATACTAAATAATCATGGAAATTAAGGAAGTGGCCAAATCCTTATTTGGCCAATCTTGTGGACTAAAGTTATTATTTTCTATGCTGAACCCGCGTTGAAGAAGGGGAAGTAGTATTGGCCTCTGCCTCTTCTTTTTCTTCTTCTGACACTCTATTGTTCTGCACACGAGGAGCTGCTAGCAAACGGGATGGTGAGCCACTGTTCCTTCTTTTTCTTTGGTTGTCCCTGCCGTGCAATTCCAGAATAACTTCTACATAACCACGTAATTTAGCTATATCTTGCGGCGTTCTTCCTTGGTTATCAGGCTCATTTAAGTTAGCTCCAAGCTCAATAAGCAGTCTGACCATCTGGAGATTATTTCGAAAAACTGCTATATGGAGAGGCGTTTGTCCCTTAAGATTTTTTCCGTTTAAATTGCTCCCTGCTTTTTCCAGATTTGCCGCAATTTTTTCATGACCGAAATAAGACACCAAATGCAGAAGTGTATTTCCTTCATTGTCTTGAGCATCGAGGGGGGCGCCTGATAAAATGAGTATCTGGACAATTTCCAGATAACCCTTGGCGGCGGCTATATGTAAAGGTGTTCTTCCCTTTGCATTTCTCTCTCGCAATAAATCCTTATTTATCTTTTCTAATGCCAAAATAAAATTTGCATGACCAAAATAAGCAGCTATATGGGCAATGGTATCTCCTTGAGTATTTCTAGTGTCCAGCGCTATTCCTATTTTTGCTAACTTTTTAATACAATCCACATCTCCGTTTTGAACAGCTTCGTGAGTAAGCTTTTGCAGCGTACAAGGAAAAGGTTGAGCCAGATGGAGCAGGTCTGCGCGGTGCTTGTGAGGGCAAAAATAATATAACTCGCTAAACCACTTCTCTTTTCTTTGTTTTGCCAGGAAAGAGGTAAGAGGTTCTTTTTTTTGCTCTCCCTCTTCTTCGTATTGCACATGGCTCAACTCGCGAATGTTACTGGAGAAAAGAAAAATTTTTATATCATTTATAGTCAGAGTTGTATGGTAATGTTCAAAATGGTCTAACGAGATATAGCCTTCGCGCTTTAATCGGTTCAATAAAGTGAGCTTAATATAAAATTCTAATTCTCCTTCTTTTTTTAAAGTATATCCATGGTCTTCATCTTGATTAAAAAGATCTGCCAGATGGAAAGACATGTCATATCCATATAAATTTAATTTATTTATTAATTTTTTTTGAGATGGCATCGAGCCATTTTCTAAAATTAAATTAGAAATATCTAAATTTCGATAGAGAATATTGATCACATTGTTGAGTGTCAGCATCTCAATTATACGACCACGAAAGTTCTCAAAAACAGGATTCAAAATAGGATTATCTTCCATGCCTTCACAAAAAAAATCATTTACTTTGGTAATCATAAGCGCTTGCGAGAGATAATTTAACACTGCATTGACATAATGAATTTCATTGCCAGGGATTTGTGATAGCTCTGGATCCTGGTTAATAAAATCTAACACTACTTTTCGCGCAATTTCTTTTCGGATAGCTCTCAACTGAAAAGGAATATCGGCAGAAAGCTGTTCATGCGCATCCATGATATGGGTGTGGCTGCCGCCCGAACAGACTTCTAATCCTTGAATGAAATGGCTGATTATATTTTTTTTCGCTTCCAGCGTTAGCGCGTTAATTTTAAGTAAGTTTAGTATCTTAGGAATGGTAGGAACGCCTTCTACATAGAGAGCGTAATGACTTTTTCCTATATTTTCTCGTTTAAGGAAATGAGTATCCAAGAAATTATTTAGAGTTTGTACAAGTGAATCTTTTAAATCACTCTCCTCGGCTTCGTTCCATGCTTCATCCACCCATTCAATCAATTTTTCCAAACACTCTATTGCTTCTTTTTTAAAGTCCTCAAATTTTTCACTTTCTAAGTATTCTTGTATCGTGTCTTTTGATTCAGGAAGAGAAAATTTATTTTCGACCTCTTCTTTAGATTTTTTAGGTGATCCAAAAAATTTGTCACTTAGTAATGAATCCAGCGCGCCTCGTACGTTCATTTTTTATCCACCCCGTGTTGGTTTTTTTCTATTTTTATGCGCCGCTTTTTTATAGAGCGGCTAGCATCGATAATTTTATATAAGTAATTTAATTAAACATAAATAAATATATTGATATAAAATAAATCAAAACGAATAGAAAATCCATACAATTTTTGTTAAATTTCAAATGGATGGTTCATATTTTAACCAATAGGAGATGGACGTAGAGCTAAGCGATTGATTTCATTCTCACACGGTCTTCAACAGTACACGATGCGTCCATAAGACACGATACGTGAAGTTCTGAAAAAATTTAAGTGATGCGGATTTCTTTGTCGGCCGAGATTGCCTATACCACAAAAATAATAGTCAAAAGGAGGAGGAATGGAAATCTTCAAGCGTGCAGCACTCGCTATTTAAGCGTATAATGAAACATACAAAAAAACAGGGGAGATACTGTTATGAAACAAACACGTCCTACTCTTATTTTACACCCTTTACATCATACGACTGCGGATATTGTAAGGTGCTTCACGCTAGGTAAGCCTTTAACGCCTGACCAGGTCAATTTCCTGGATTGGCATCAAGCGCAGCTCAGCAATCCAGAATTTGATCCTATTTTAAAATATTACTTAAAATCACGTAGTGACCATCAAAATAATTTGCATGCGTCATTTCTGTTGCCACACGAAAAAATGAACCGTGAATCCATTGCATTATTAAAAAAACGTTTAGCTATTATGCTGCAAGCAAATCCCGAGCATCGCGTAGTAATGAGTTTGACCCAGGAACAACTATTAAAATTTAAAGAATACACCATACAGGACCTAATTTTCTGGCATGGTAACCAATTCCTCACTGGCGCTCCTTTTTATCCAGGCGGCACACCACCGCTCATTCTTTTTCAGTGGGGTAATTATTTTGGCATTGTAAAATATGTAGTGATTGCGGGAGAAAAAGCGGTAATGGGAAATTTACTACTTTATTTTGAAGACAGGCAAGAACGTAGCCTCGACCGCTGTGTATCAGATTATCAAAAGCACATGGCAACCGACCTGGAGTTACAAACTAACCTACTTCACAATAAAGAAATCATAAAATCTGATGATCCACAATTCATTAAAACACCCGAATTAACGTTGTCTAAATCCTATTTGATTGACCATTTGCCAGCGCTAACCCCGTAGAAAAATCTAAAGGGTAAAAACTTAAACTTAAGTTGCAGGCTCTGCTGTATGCATCACTCCGCTTCTTTAATATCCATCGGCTTACTAAAATCACAAGGTTTTTTCGGGCAGGCTAATTCAGTGCCACGTTTTACGGTAGTTTTAATCGTTAAAATAGGCCAAGCGCATTTAGGACACGCTTGAGCGACAGGTTCATTCCAAACAGCGTATTTACAATCAGGATAGCGAGCGCAGGAAAAAAATATTTTACCCATGCGTGATTTACGTTTTAATATTTTACCCTGACTACAGTCAGGACAATCCACACCTGTATCGACAGGTTTTTGAAGCGATTCGATATATTTGCAATTAGGATAGCTACTACAGCCAATAAATTTACCATAACGACCCACACGAAGTTGTAAAGGGCCCTGACATTGCGGGCAACTTCTGCCATCCACAATGTCAGCAGTCACAGCTGCATTTTTATCTTCATCCATGCTACGTGTGTAATTGCATTCAGGGTAGGCTGTACAGCCAATAAAACGGCTATGACGTCCTAAACGAATAGATAAAGGTTTAGCACATTGCGGGCAGGCTTCATTTAATGCTTCTTGCGTAACGTCACTGCGTTTTACTGTTTCTAACACATCATCCACCAAATTTTTAAACGGTTTCCAAAACTCACTCAATAGAGGGATCCATTCTTTTTCACCACACGCGACAGAGTCTAATTCATCCTCAAGCTTGGCAGTAAAATCATAATCGACATAGCGCGTAAAATGCTGCGTTAAAAATTTATTCACGATACGCCCCACATCGGTCGGCTTAAACCGTTTATTTTCTAGCAAAACGTATTCACGATGTTGCAAGGTGTAAATAATAGCTGCGTAAGTAGAGGGCCGACCAATGCCATATTCTTCTAGAGTCTTAATTAAAGTGGCCTCAGAATAGCGAGGAGGCGGTTCAGTGAAATGCTGGTTACACACTATCGCAGTGAGATCAATGATATCCCCTTCGGTTAATGGAGGGAGAAGGCGATCCTCATCATGATCCGTTTTTTTGTCATCCACATCTTCACGATACACTAACATGAAGCCTGGATCAGTAATCACAGAGCCTGTGGCATGATAGATATTATTTTCGCCGCCTGTTAAATCCACTGAAACCGTATCAATGGTCGCATGAATCATTTGGCAGGAAACGGTTCGCTTCCAAATAAGATCATAAAGTTTAAATTGCTCGGGATTTAAATGATCTTTGATGTTTTCAGGTAAGTGCAGCACGGAAGTAGGACGAATAGCCTCGTGTGCTTCCTGTGCATTTTTCGCTTTTGTTTTATAAACACGCGGCTCAGCAGGGACTTGATCTTTACCATATCGGCTACCAATAAAGCGACGAATTTCAGCAATGGCTTCTTCGGCCAAATTAACCGAGTCAGTGCGCATATAAGAAATTAAACCAACTGCACCTGCGCCAATATCAATACCTTCATACAGTTGTTGTGCAGTACGCATTGTGCGTTGTGCAGTAAATCCTAATTTACGTGCAGCTTCTTGTTGCAAAGTCGAAGTTGTAAAAGGCGCTGCTGGATTACGCTTGCGTTGTTTTTTCTCGACTTTAATAACATGTAATTTGCCATGAGCGGCTTTGAGTAATTGGCTTTTAACATCTTCTGCCTGCTCTGTTGTTGTAATCGTAAACTGTTCGAGTTTTTTGCCTTGATAGAGAGTGAGTTTTGCATTAAATGCTTGGCCGGAGGTGGCTGCTTCAGCCACAATACTCCAGTATTCTTGACTGACGAATTTTTCAATTTCTTCTTCACGTTCAGAAATCATACGTAATGCTGGGCTTTGCACACGTCCAGCCGATAAACCACGCCGTATTTTACGCCATAAGAGCGGGGATAAATTAAAGCCTACTAAATAATCCAATGCACGACGTGCTTGTTGTGCATTGACTAAATCCATAGAAATTTCACGTGGATGTTCAATAGCGGCTTTGACTGCCGCATGAGTAATTTCGTGAAACACAACACGATGCGTTTCTTTATTTTTTAAGGCTTTCTTTTCTTGTAAAATACAATAAACATGCCAAGAAATCGCTTCGCCTTCGCGATCAGGGTCAGTCGCTAAGTAAAGTGTATCTGCTTTTTTCATTGCAGCTACAATGGCAGTGACATGCTTACTATTTTTTTCGATCAATGCGTAATGCATTTTGAATTTATGAGCAGGATCAACAGCCCCTTCTTTAGGCAATAAATCTCGTACATGGCCGTAGGATGCCATCACAGTGAAATCAGACCCAAGATATTTCTTAATTGTTTTCGCTTTAGCAGGTGATTCAACAATAACTAAATTTTTTGGCATACAACACATCTTCCTTAATGTATCACATCTGGCGCATCCGCCAAGACCATCTCTTGCATCAGAGATAACGCTGATTTCTTATCAGGTTGATTGAATAACACCATGAGCACAACCCATTTGATACGCCCTATATCGACTTCGTTGTAATCCAATGCCATGAGACGATCAATAACCATTTCACGACTGATGGGGTCAAGCACGCCAATTTTTTCTAAATATAACAATAAGCCACGACCCTCAACACCCAAGTGTTCTGCTTCTTCAGGTAAGTAATGCCGTATGGCCAATGCAGTGAGTTTATGCCGAGGCACAACGGTTAATTGGAATTGAATAAGCCCATCAAGCCAATGCAAAGCACGGGCAACTTCATAACGGTCAAACCCAATCCTTTCCAGCTCAAGGACAATAGTTTCATTGTCTGCTCTCAGAGCAGCTGTACTATTCATATAGTTTTCAAATAAAAACATTAATACTTCAAACATAGTCACCCATTAAATGACGTTATATGCGTTGATATCCGCCACGAACCGTTTGCAAAAAACCTTGCAGCTCTAAGGACAACAGCATGGAGGAAACTTCGCTTGCCGTCAATCCACTACGTATGATAATTGTATCCAATGATGTGGCTTCATAACCCACTTGTGCAAGTAATGCTCGTACAGGAGGTGCGAGTGTATCATGCTTTTTTGGGTCTGCGATACTCTTTATCGGCGTTTTTGCGGATGAAAGTGCCGCGTATAATGTGCCTAATTCTTCCAGGATGTCTGTAGCAGTTTCCACTAATTTTGCGCCTTGACGAATTAAATGATGGCAGCCATGGGTGAGAGGGTTATGAATAGAGCCTGGGATGGCAAATATTTCACGACCTTGTTCATTAGCATAACGAGCAGTGATGAGTGAACCACTGCGCAAAGCTGCCTCTACCACAAGAACGCCCAGGCTAAGTCCGCTAATAGTGCGGTTTCGGCGAGGAAAATGGTTTGCTTTAGGAGGTTCAAAGGGTGAAAATTCAGAAACCAGCAAGCCCTTCGATGTAATATCTTCCGCTAATTTTCGATGGCTATGGGGGTAAATATAATTTAATCCTGTACCAAAAACAGCAAGTGTTTTACCACCCGTGTCTAGCGCACCTCGATGACTCGCGGCATCAATGCCTAAAGCAAGTCCGCTTGTAATATGCAACCCCGCTTTGACCAAGGCAGCAGCAAAATGATATGCAAGCTCTCTGCCCGAGGGAGTGGGATTACGAGAACCGACAATCGCTAATTGAGGTTGATTTAATAAAGTGATGTCGCCACGGACATATAATACTAAAGGCGCATCTGGTATTTCTCGTAATAATTTGGGATAAGCAGGGTCAACACACGTGATAATGGCACACGTGTTTTTTTCGCACCAGGCTAAATCTTTTTCAGCAGCTTCCCAATCAGGATTTTGCAGTGCATAAATTTGTTTTGTTGAAAGTCCTGCATTCGCCAATGCTGATTGAGTCGCAGTGAATAAGGCATGAATATCGCCAAACAATGCCAGCCAGGCATGAAAAGTGACGGGACCTATTTCTGGTAAGCGTGTTGCCGCTAGCCAGTAGAGTGTGTTTTGGTGTGGCATGTTAGTTAAGTATCCATTTCAAAATGGTCGGGTTTTCTATAGTGTGGAACTGCAAGAAAGTAATGGTGAGGAGGGGCGTGAATTTTATGCAATATCTATGTAAATTATTGATAATTAATCTATATTTTAAAAAAATTACTTCGACCATTCTAAACAACTTTGCAGAAAAGTCAAGACTAATCCGCAATCTGTTGCAGATTAGTCGGATTTTGCTAAATGATTGGCATGCACAGGGATGGTTCAGTGAGATGAACATTCTCGGAACGGTCAATGTAGTTTGCGGTTTATCATCCCAGCACCTATTTGGACAGGAAACAGAACATTCACCTTTAATATTCATTGTTTGGCAAGAACGATAGAACCCAACAAACCTGATAATATCGAGGCTAGCAGCACCCCCAAACGGACTTTCACTAAATAAAAAGAGGCGTCATTTTCAAAAGTCAGTGAGCCAATAAATAAACTCATCGTAAAACCAATGCCGCACAGTACCGCGACACCATATAATTGTCGCCAAGAGGAGTGGGTCGGTAACACAGCCCATTTAAGTTTGACCATCAACCAGGTGAAACCCAAAACGCCTATTTGCTTACCTAAAAAAAGCCCCGCGACAATACCCAACGTAACCGAATCCATTAGCATATTGAGTGATAATCCGTGAAGTGACACGCCTGCATTCGCAAATGCAAAGAGTGGCATGACACAATAAACGACCCAGGGATGTAATATTCCTTCTAATTTTTTTAAGGGAGAGGGGTGGTTATCTTGCTGCTGGCGTAAAGGTATCATGAATGCTAGCAATACACCTGCTATTGTGACATGCACTCCCGATTTCAATAGACAAACCCATAACAACACACCTGACAAAAGGTAAGGCGCCAGGCGATAGACACCTGCGCGATTCAAACACCCCAATAGACACAGTGTAACGCAAGTCAATAAAATCCATACCCAAGATAGCGTATGTGTGTGAAAGACCGCAATGATAATAATGGCGCCTATATCATCAAAAATAGCCAATGCCATTAAAAATAAACGCAAGCTTAACGGGATGCGATGATTGAATAGCGATAATATGCCTAGTGCAAAGGCAATGTCCGTTGCGACAGGAATAGCCCAGCCTTTTAAGCCAATCACAGAATGTTGGTTTAATACGCTATAAATAAACGCTGGCACGAGCATACCACCCAAAGCTGCAACACCCGGCAATGTCATTTTGGCAATGCTGGATAATTCGCCTATCAGGATTTCTCGTTTTAATTCCAAACCAATTAAAAGAAAAAAAACAGTCATTAAGAGTTCATTCATCTCTGATGATGTTTGGAATAGTTTTTGGTAAAAACCGCTCAAAGGGGAGTTGCTGAGAGCCAGTGCAACGAATGCCACAACAAGTAATACAATACCGCCAGAAGCTTCCAGATGTAGAAATCGGCGGACTGTGTTCAATAAATGTGATTTTGACATTATCTCTAGGTTACTTCCCTATACGCTAAATGGTAAGGTAGATGAGACGCGTTTTTTGCGCATCGTCATCTACCAAATCAAAATTAACGACCCCTAACAATAACCTTCGCTGCTATTTCTGCTGAAGGTATCTTTTTGTTTCTTTCGTTTCTAGGGTCGATGCCAGTTTGGGTTTTAAATAGGCTATAGGTACGACCGCCTGAATAAAAGAGACGTGGTACTGGCAACCAGGATAAAATCCATCGGGTTAGTCGGCTTTCTCTCGCATGGTCAATCACGCTGGTGAGGGGGATTTTTTGAGCATTTTCTTCAGAATTTCGAGACCATTTGGATGACGTTGGGCGCCATGTAGTATCTCTATCTGCTTTATGCTCTGTAAAAAGGTTACTTAAGAATGCTTTTTCTTTCTCCCGTGCTTTTTGCCAAGCGGTTTCAAGAGCTGGCCGCAGTCTTTCTTTTTCTGCTTTTGGCACGCGAGTCACATCAACGCCATACTCACTGCGAAGAATTTTAGCCGTTCCACTCTTTGGATTTCGTATCGCGTGACGAATAATTTCTTCTATAGTTCTCTTGTTAGGAGCCATACTACCTGATTCATGCCAATGCGAAAAATAGCCGTATTGGTGCTTTTCAAAAAAATCTCTTAAGGCTGCTAAGGTAGCTTTGTTGTCGTGATTTTGATTTTCGTTCTTTCGCTCTTCCTTTCCTTCTCCTTCCCTAACGCCCAGATAAATTTTCCCATAAGCTTCCTCAAAAACACGGGCATGTTCTGATGAAGCTTCCTTTTTTCGTTCCTCTTCCGTTGATTCTGCTAGAAGCGGCTCACTCTCTTGTGTAGTCACATCAAAATCATATTGTTCACGAAGAACTTGAGCGGTGCGGCTCTGTGGATTTGTCGTTGCGTGGAGGAAGATTTCTACAAGTTTCTCATCCACTTCTTTCTCGTCCATCGCTTTTAACATTTTAATAGTCTGCGCGGCATCCCTGTTTGTTGGAGTTGTTTTTAGCTGCGCATTGGTTGTTGCTGCTGCTGCCGTCTCCTCCTCCTCATCATCATCCTCCTCATCATCAACGGGAGCAGTATAAGAATAGCTAGTAGAATTTGAAGAGGAAGAGCTGCTACTGCTATTGAGGAGCCTAGTGCTATTCTCGTCAGATACTTCCTTTGTTTCAGGGGGCAATATAACAACGGATTCGCTATTCAAAGCAGCCCATCTATCACTTCTCATAAATTTAAACCATTGACGATCGCGAGTTTCCTCATAATGTTTAACAAAGCTAGCTATTATTTCTTGTTTTGCTTGCAGCTCTTCTGCTTTTCTAAGAGGCTCTTCTTTTAATTGAGCATTTTCTTCTTTAAGACGCTTGTTTTCTTCTACAAGCCGCGCGTTTTCTTGTAATAGTGTTCTATGTTGCTCTGGGGTTGATGCTAGTTCTTGTAATGAAATCAATGGATCTAAAGATGAAAAAGTTTGTCCTGGTTCTTGATATTCTCTTGCTACTTCTAAACGCTCGGATTTGGCTGGCGCTTCTACTTCAGCCTGTAAATTTTGTACTGGCGCTTTTAGATTAACTTCCTCTTGAAGGTGCCGCTCGTTTTGAGCCTCATGTTCTTGTTCTTGTTCTTGTTCTTGTTCTTCTTCTTGGGGCTGTTCGGCTGCTTGCTGTGAGACTACATTTTCTGATTTTTGGGGGTTAGCTTCTGCTGCAGAGCCATTATTGTTATTATCATCTCCCTGTGGTTCTACTACTACTGGGGGTGTTTCTTCTTGCTTTCTCTCTAGATTATGTGCTTGCATATTTCCTCCAATGTTATTTCGATTCTTGATATTTAAACCACCCATGTTTAAATTACTGGCACTAGCGCACCCACCGGCCTTCCCTTCTGTCAGCTCGTTTTTTTGCGGCAGGTTTTTTTTATTGCTCGGTTTTCTCTGCTGTTTGGCTTTGCGTCTTTTTGCCATAAATTATCTGTCTCTTGCTTGCTTAATATTTTTACTTGATCCTACGCTTTTTTATTTAATTGTCAATTGGTCTTCTATTTCCCAAGACTTCACCATAACCCTATATAATGAAATAAATTGACCCACATAATATAACTTGTATTTCACTTCATTATGAAATAAATTCAGGATCAATATAGAAGTTTTAGGAGCCAGTGAATGTCTATTATCAAGATGTCTGATCTTAATTTGAAAAATAAGCGTGTCTTATTACGGGAAGATTTAAACGTGCCACTTAAAAATGGCGGAATAGTTAGTGATTTACGTATTCGCGCGGCAATTCCAACGATCAAACAAGCTCTCCAAGCAGGTGCCAAGGTGATGATTCTCTCACATCTCGGTCGGCCTGACGAAGGAGTGATGGATGAACATTTTTCATTAGCGCCTATCGCCGCCTGTTTGTCAGCCTTGTTAAAACAAGAAGTGCCTTTGATTAAGAACTGGCTGAATGGCTTTAATATGGGAAAACATAATCTTGTTTTACTGGAAAATGTTCGCTTCAATATAGGCGAAAAAGAGAATAAATCTGAACTTTCTAAAAAAATGGCGGAGCTATGCGATGTGTTTGTGATGGATGCATTTGCCACAGCGCACCGTTCAGAAGCATCCACCTGCGGCATTATAGACTATGTACCTGTTGCTTGCGCGGGTCCTTTATTATTGCAAGAATTAGAAGCGCTGCACGCTATCATGAGCAAACCTAAACAACCTGTAGTAGCGATTGTTGGCGGCTCTAAAGTGTCTACCAAACTCAGCTTGCTCGATTCGCTGTCACAAAAAGTCGATGCCCTCTTGGTAGGCGGCGGTATCGCGAATACATTTATCGCAGCAGAAGGGTATACCGTAGGCAGATCATTGCATGAGCCTGACTTAATTGACGAAGCAGAACGACTGACATTGAATGCAAAACAGCGTGGCGCGGAAATTCCCATCCCAACCGATGTGGTCGTTGCAGATAAGCTTTCGGAGGAGGCGGAAAGTTCAGTACGTCTTGTTTCTCAAGTGGATGACAATGAAAAAATTTATGATTTAGGCCCTGACACTATCAAACAATTTGTGGGTTTGATAAAAAAAGCCAAGACTATTTTATGGAACGGCCCTGTAGGGGCTTTTGAAATAGAACAATTCAGCGAAGGGACTGAAGCCATTGCGCATGCGATTGCAGAGAGCAAAGGGTTTTCTGTTGCAGGAGGGGGTGATACGCTGGCTGCCATTGAAAAATACCATATTGCAGATAAAATTGATTATATTTCGACAGGTGGAGGTGCCTTCTTATCTTATTTAGAAGGAAAACCATTACCTGCGATTCAAGCCTTAGAAAAACGAGCAGTGAAAGAGAAAGTCACATGAATGCGTTACGCCGTACAAAAATTGTAGTCACACTCGGCCCTTCGCTAGATGACTTAGATATGCTAGAACGTGTCATCTTAGAAGGGGCAGATGTTTTTCGTTCTAACTTTTCACACGGCTCTATCGAAACACATGAAACCCGTATTAAGAATGTGCGTACACTTGCTAAAAAACACGGGAAAATTGTCGCTATTTTAGTAGATCTACAAGGTCCCAAAATTCGCATTGGCCGTTTTAAAAATAAAAAAATACAATTGCAGCAAGGCCAATCTTTTATTTTTGATACGCAATTAGATACAGAAGAAGGCACAGAAGAAAGCGTTAGTCTGGATTATAAAGAGTTACTGAATGATGTACACCCAGGCGATACGTTAGTACTCGATGATGGTCGTATTGTGATGACTGTCGAAAAAATTCAAGCACCTCGTATTTACTGTCAAGTAGTTGTGAGTGGCGAGCTATCCAATAACAAAGGTATTAATCGGTTAGGGGGTGGTTTATCGGCAGCAGCGCTGACAGAAAAAGACCGCGCTGATATTATCGAAGCTGTCCGTTTAGAAGCAGATTATGTTGCTATTTCTTTTCCCCGCAATGCAGAAGATGTCAATGAAGCCCGTGCTTTATTGAAAGCCGCAGGCGGCAACGCAGGTATTATCGCGAAAATTGAGCGCACCGAAGCGGTGACCCATATCGAAGAAATTACAAAAGCCGCCGATGGTGTGATGGTCGCGCGCGGTGATTTAGGTGTCGAATTAGGTGATGCAGAATTACCAGGTGTTCAAAAAAATATTATTCATACGGCAAGAACGCTTAATAAACCCGTCATTACCGCAACACAAATGCTTGAGACCATGACCTATAACACCATACCCACACGTGCCGAAGTCTCTGATGTGGCGAACGCCGTATTAGATGGTACTGACGCTGTGATGTTATCGCAAGAAACGGCTGTCGGAAAATATCCTGACAAAGCAGTCGCAGCCATGAACCGTATTTGTTTAGGCGCTGAAAAAAATCCCATTGCTACACGATCACGGCATCGTATGGATATGCAATTTACACAGGTCGATGAAGCCATTGCGATGGCAACCATGTACACAGCTAATCATTTAGCTATCACGGCCATTATTGCATTAACAGAATCAGGTTTAACACCGCTCTGGATGTCACGCGTTCGTTCCAGTATACCTATTTATGGCTTAAGCCGACATGCCTCCACACAACGGCGCATGACTTTATATCGTAGCGTCTACCCTATTATGTTTGATGTCATACACACAGACAGACGTGTTGTGAACCAATCGGCTGTTGCTGCATTGCAAAGTCGGGGCATTATTAAAGACGGCGATCTTGTGATTATTACCAAAGGCGATTTCATGGGCGTACACGGCTGCACGAATTCCATGAAAATTGTGACTGTAGGTGATTTACCGTTGGTGGAAGAATATAAGGCAAGCAATAAAAGCACCGACTTATAAATTTTTATCTAGTTAATTAATTTAAAAAAACAACCTAAATTTGAATTATTTTAAATAAAGAAATTGAATTTGTTTTTTTATGAGCTATCCTAGCAGCCGTATATTCTGGAGGTAAAAATGCCAAAACTATATTATTTCGATGACCGGGTAAGTATTCAAACGTATGAAAATTTTGCCAGGGCGAATAAATTTAATCCACGTAAAAGCGTTTTTCTTTTTCCGAGTAATACCGGTCATCACACTAAAGAGCACTCGCTTTACAGCAGAAAATCAGGTGGAGGACTAGCAGGGGTCGCGGCTGAATTATATGAACACGAGATCCCTGCCTTAGGTTTACCGACAACAAGTATGCCATCACAGATGACCCTGAAACAAATTGAACAACCTTCTGATTTTTCAGAGAGATGTGCTAAGAAAGCAATTTCTGATATTTGGGCAGCTGTAGGATTTGGTCTTGATGTGGTGTGTCCTGTGAGGGAGCGGCGTGCAGATTCTCAATATTTTTCTGAAGCTTTAACGGAAGATAATAAAGAAGCGCGTTTATGGGGAAATATCGAAAAGACTCCTAATCTTGCTTTAGGTGATTATTATCATGAACAATTAAAGCTAATTTATTCTGCAACGCATCAAGATCGAGAAAATAAAAAAGAAGATGATGATGATCCTATATTATCTTTCATGGAAGCAAATCTAGGGAAGATTGATCCTTCATTTAAAGAAGCCTATCAACAAGGCAAAATGGCTGCGAAACAATTACAGCCTCAAGGAGGCATAGTTCAAAATCACTGGTTCCACGATCCCCTTACATGGAGCATCCCTGAGACGGCAGAATTCGCAGAAGGGTTTAAAAAAATCTACACGGCATTGCGTGAAGGACAATCGGGGTTTAATTGTTTTAAAACTAATTTTATAGCCGGCAAAGAAAATATGGAGCATTTGGCTTTTATAAAAGAAATAAAAAGACATGCCAAAGATGCTCCAAATAGCAGAACCGCCAAAGCGCTAGAGTTAGCAAAACGACATTTGAGAGAGAATGCTCCTAATCGTTCTATGCCTCAGAATGGCAACCTTTTTAAAGAGATATATCTAGCTGCTTTTGCTGCAAGCCGCCGATGGAGTTGTGGCTTGTTTAAGCGATCGAGAGTAGAAAAAGGGAGAACGATTTATAAAATAAGTACGTTAGAAACTGCTTTAGAAGGAAAGGTGCTTGCTGTTCCTACTGACATGTCTCCAGGAAGTCGCACAGAAAAAATAAATACAGCTTTAAGCCGTTCTTTTCTCCAAAGATAATGATAGAAAATTAAATTTGATGCGGGCTGATCCACCCCATCCCATAAGCCACAAACAATAAAATAAATAATAAAAGTGATAACCCAATACGCCAACTTAATGCTTTTACTATTCGCTTTGAATCATTCCGATCACCGCGTGCTAAATAAAATAACGCGCTTCCCAGGCTATACAGAATCACTAAAACAAAAAATAAAATAATTAAATGAGCTAGCATAAAGATCCTTTATGGATTAAAACATTCTCAAAACAGATGGTTTGATTATAATCTACATGCACTCATTTATCGAGTGCTACTCTCTCACTATCCAGCTATAATCATCTCCCTTTTAGAGAAGTAGTGCTTTTATCTTATGCGGAATCAATTAAAAATACTGATGCAATATCTTGTGCCTCAACGCTTGTTATCATGGTTTGCAGGTGTTCTCTGTGAATGCCGTTGGCATTGGTGGAAAAACTGGCAAATTAATTTTTTGATTGAGCGATATGGCGCTAATTTAAAAAGCGCTCAGCTAGAGGATATTGAAGCGTATCCTACGTTTAACAGTTTTTTTACGCGATATTTAAAACCTGACCTGAGACCGATTGTCCAAGGGACTCAACAAATAGCCTGTCCTGTCGATGGTTCCATTAGCCAAATAGGTTCTATCCAACAAGACCAATTATTTCAAGCAAAAGGTTTTTATTTTAGTTTAAGTGCATTGCTCGGCGGTTCAGAAATTTGGACAAAGACTTTTATCGGCGGTCAGTTTGCAACACTTTATCTTGCTCCTAAAGATTATCATCGTGTGCATATCCCATTTGCAGGTGTGCTGCGCGAGACGATTTACATTCCAGGCAAACTGTTTTCAGTTAATACATTGACGGCACAGTCCATTCCACAATTATTTTCTAAAAACGAGCGTTTAGTTTGCTTTTTTGATACAGCCGCAGGCCCCATAGCAGTTATTTTAGTAGGGGCTATGTTAGTCAGTAGCATTAGAACGGTTTGGCCTATGGATCAGGTGATTGCTTCGAAAATAATAAAAAGCGAGATTTATTCTGAACCCACTATTTCATTAGAACGCGGAGCAGAACTAGGGCATTTTAGAATGGGATCAACCGTCATTGTGTTATTTGCCAAAGACAGTATGCAATGGGCAGAGGAATTGCAACCAAACAGTGCAGTACAGATGGGACAGTTATTAGGAACTTTTCACCATTCTCTTCAACAAACCTGAAACGGTCAGAAATGAGGCAAGGTGTTGTGAAAAAATGACGAAAAAGCGCAGCATACATAAAGTATGCGAGTATTTTGAGGAGTTTTTTCGCAACAGATTGCCCATTTATGGCCGTGTGGTTCTAAGAACTCAAGACCCAGAAAGAAATAAGGGTAATCGCGAGATTACCCTTATCCTTGTTGCCCACCATAGGCATCCTGCCTTGGTTACTCATCCTGAGTAAACTATCCTAGATGTTCTAAGCATGTATCCTTATGCCGGTCCTTGACTCATCCATGAACAGATGTATCATACCAAAAATTAATCTTAAGCTATGGCAGGCAAGCAGGTTAAAGGTGACGAAACTGTCAGTAAAATTATACAATATTGTTAAAATTCAATACGTTACATGTTTATCACTCAATAATCGCCAATGAAATAAGGATTTTATCTTCGAGAGATTAAGCAGTAATCTCACGCGTATATAAGCAGGTAGGTATATTATTAACCTAAATTCGGCGATGTGGGGGCGGATTAAACGCGTTTAATCCGCTTTACATTTCGAGAATGTTTATATTTAACTGTGTCATTCCCGCGAAGGCGGGAACCTATTCTGACGTACAGCTAAACCTGCCTTAGTAAGTGTAATTATTTTATTAAGTTTGGTTTAGTTAAATGTCAAAATGGGTTCCCGCCTTCGCGGGAATGACACAGTTAAATAAACATTCTCCACCTTTCTATATTAAGAATTTTTTTGTACCAGGCTTAAAAACTCTGCTCGGGTAGCACGATCAGTGCGGAAAGTGCCTAACATAACAGAGGTAGTCATGACTGAGTTTTGTTTTTCAACCCCACGCATCATCATACATAAATGTTTGGCTTCAATGATGACGCCGACACCCCTGCCACGAGTAATTTGTAATAATGTTTCTGCTATTTCTTTGGTTAAATGTTCCTGGACTTGTAAGCGTCGTGCGAACAGATCAACAATACGAGCAATTTTTGATAATCCAATCACCCTGCCATTGGGAATATAGGCGACATGACACTTACCAATAAACGGTAATAAATGGTGTTCGCATAGTGAATAAAGTTCAATATCTTTTACGATAATCATTTCATCATTATTGGTTTCAAATAAAGCGCCATTGAGGACTGTTTCAACAGATTGTTTATACCCGTGGGTTAAAAATCGCAGCGCTGTTGCGGCGCGTTTCGGGGTATCTTTTAATCCGTTGCGATCAGGATCTTCGCCGATAGATTCTATGATTTTTTTAAAATAAGTTTCCATGGTTTATCCTGGTGGCCAGTTAAGTTGCCTACCACCTAACAAATGCAAATGAAGATGAAATACAGTTTGGCCAGCGTCAGCATTGCAATTGATTACGAGACGATAACCGTCCTCAGCGATATTATTTTCTTTTGCCAAGTGCGTGGCGGTTTGGATAAGGTGGCCTACTAATTGAGTATCTTCTGCTCCTAAATCATTGAGGGTGGGAATGTGTTTTTTAGGGATAATCAATATATGCTGCGGCGCATGGGGTTTAATATCATTAAATGCGACCACGGATTCATCTTGATAGATAATCTCAGCAGGTACATCGCCTTTTGTAATTTGACAAAATAAACAATTCATAGCAGTGGGTTCTCAAAAAAACGTAGCTTACTTGATTGTGTTGAATTTTTCCAGTAAAGTGAGCGTTCTTTTTAAATCTGATTATTCCTGTTAAAACTGATGTATGGCTGATTGATGGAAAGGCTTAATATCGCGGGTTATAAATTTGTTACTTTCCATGACTTAAGTCAATTACGTATTAATTGGCTAGAAGTGTGTGAGCAACTCCATTTAAAAGGCACGATTATATTAAGCCCTGAAGGTATTAATGTGGCGCTGACGGGCTGTATTGCAGAGGTTACTACTTTTAAGGCGATGATTGCAAGTGACGAATATTTTTCTGATATTTCTTTTAGAGAAAGTTATTCGAGCGTGTCGCCTTTTAAACGTCTTAAGGTAAAGATTAAAAAAGAAATTATTACGTTGCGTCGGCCTGAAATTCGGCCTGAAATAAAACGTGCGCCGAGTATTTCACCCGAGCAGTTTAAGCAATGGCTAGATGAAGAACGTGTGTTAACTGTTTTGGATACGCGTAATAATTATGAAATAGAGTTTGGCACTTTTGTGGGTGCAACACGGCTCAATGTGGATGATTTTAGTGAACTGCCGGGGGTAGTCGATCAATTACTCACTGATAAACCGATTGTGATGTTTTGCACGGGCGGTGTGCGGTGTGAAAAAGCGGGTTTGTATTTAGCAAACAAGGGGTTCCCAGAGGTTTATCAATTGGAAGGCGGTATTTTAAATTATTTTTCTCGTGTGGGCGCGGCGCATTACAGTGGTAATTGCTTTGTTTTTGATGAGCGTGTTGCGCTTAAACCTGATTTACAACCTATCTGTTAAAAAGGAAATATAGAATGAATTTAGAATCTATGCCAACAGGCCAGCATGTGCCTGATGATGTGAATGTGATTATTGAAATTTCGGCCCACAGTGATCCTATTAAATATGAAGTGGATAAAAAAAGTGGAATGCTGATGGTGGATCGCTTTATAGCGACTTGTATGCATTATCCTTGTGATTATGGATTTATTCCGCATACGCTATCTGAAGATGGCGATCCTGTCGATGTCTTGGTTGTCGCGCCTTTTTCAGTTTCGCCTGGGATAGTCATTCGTTGTCGGCCAGTGGGTATGTTATTGATGGAAGATGAATCGGGCGTTGATACTAAAATTTTGGCAGTGCCTGTTGATAAACTTTCAACGCGTTATAAACATATTCAAAAGCCAGAGGATTTGGGAATGGAATTTCTGGCTTCGTTAGAACATTTTTTCCAGCACTATAAAGATTTGGAAAAAGGCAAATGGGTGAAAACAAATGGTTGGCAGGATGCTGCGGCTGCTAAAAAAGAAATATTGGCGGGTGTGGAGAGGTATGGGAAAGGAGAATGAATTCAACCTCCACCCCGTCATTGCGAGGCCGCGAAGCGCTTGGCCGCGGCAATCCAGCTTTTATATTTTATCAAATTTAAATCAGATAATATGTGATGGAAAAAAGAAAATTCAATTGATTGTAGATATGAAACCAACAGGGAGTGACTTGTACGATACGTTACTTTAAGAAATTCTTTTAAAAGCTGGATTGCCGCGGCCAAGCGCTTCGCGGCCTCGCAATGACGGGGCGGAGGTTGAATTCAACTTTAAAAAGATAAAACTGATTTTTTATTTAGCTAAAATCTAAAAATTGAATGCGTTTCCCATGATAATGATGGATTATGACGCAAAAAGCGCGTCTAATCCACCCTATCTGACTACTCTCGAAAACGTGGAGAATAAACACATATTTTTATCGCAGCCAGGCACAATAACAGGGTTGTTATTCATGCTTACTTTTACATAATAATTTCCATTATTTTTAAACAAGGAGAAGTTTAAATGCGATGCGTATGGCGGTATTTTTTCAAGCGGTGTGCCGAGTGTATTCATCACGCTCATGATGGAACTATCATGGCCTGAGAATAAAATATATTTCAACGTGCTTTTTCCTTGGATCGACTGGTTCATATCAGTAACAACAGTAGTTAAAAATGTATGCCCTGTGGGGTATGAAATTTCTTTGCGTTTATATGCAGTGACTGCTACCCATTGACCGAGTGAAATAATCGTACGGGCATCTTGATCTGTTATTCCGTTGGGCAGTGGAATATGATGTAGTTTTCTAATGTATAAGTTATCACCCAAGCGGCAGAGTTGTTGAAAGTCGGTGAGAGGTAAGCCTGTTGTTTTTCTCCAGTATTCAATTTTATCTTGAATAGGAGTTGTTTTTTCTTTCCATAATTTTCGGGTATAAAAATAAAGTTTTATTTTAGAAAAAATATTGCTACTGATTTGTACTTTGAGCAAATGATCTTTTTTGAGCTCTACGGTATTGATGGGTATAGCTTGTGAATCTAATGGATATAAGCCAGTCAAAAATGATTGAGAGCTTTGCATTGTGCGATTCATGTTTGTGGAACGTACGTAAAGTGTTTCAGGGTGATAGCGTAGTGGTAATAAATGATAATGTTGTATATATTGTTCGCGTAATTGACGGCCTAGATTAAATTCTTGTTTTTTACCAAGAGCAGTCAATTCACCTAGCCCTTCTTTCCAGGGATAAGGCGAGTTTGGAATTTCCTGTACAGGCGTTCTATCACCATGACGAATAAGATCAATAGAAAATAGTAATTTAGGTTGTTCTGCTGCAAAAACAATTTGAAAAGCACATAGAAAAAATAACGCGTAGCTAAGATGTAAAAATTTTTTCATCTTTCTATTATTCCTAACTAATTCTCACTCCAATTTCATGCGGTATGCCATCGGGTTTGCGCAAGATATAAGAGACCAACTGCCAATTCACTAATGTGACGCCTGTGGAGGGTAACATTTTTTCTATAGTGTTAACAAGATTATCGAAAGTGATTTGAGGGGGTTGGCTATGTTCTTCAAGCAGGGGGTGCGCTTCCAGATAAAGTTGTCTGCCTTTCCAGCCAAGCTTGTCTGGCATATTAATAATAGTAACGGCTGTGCCTGGCTGTACTAATGGAAAAAATTCTTTAATGTCACTTTCATTCATGCGTATGCAACCAAAGCTTGCACGTCTGCCGATACTTTCTGGGAAGATAGTGCTATGAATTAAATAAGTGGGGATACGTAAATAAATGGCATAAGGCCCTAATGGATTATCAGGTCCTGCCAGCATTTGATGAGGGAGCTCGATGCCTTGTTCGCGATTATATTGGCGTATATCGGCGGTGGGTGTCCAAACAGGATTAACTACTTTTCGTGCGATGCTTGTATTTTGAATAGGAATGGTTTTGCCTACTTTTCCAATGCCGATGGGGAATGTCATCACGGTGGTGCTGTTTTCAGGATAATAATACATACGCATTTCTGGCAGGTTAATCACAATGCCTTTATGTGGCAAAGGGGGTAAAAGAAATGTCGTTGGAATTCTGACTGCATCGCCACTGACGGTATAGTTTGTCGCGCCAGGGTTTGCGGCGATAATGGCATTTAATCCAAGATTATATTGCTGTGCTAATAGAGTGGGTGTTGTCTCTGTCGTGGCAGATATATAAAGAGGTGATGTATTGCCGATTAACGCATTTCCTTCAGAGGGAATCATAAACTCGCGCGCAAAGCCAGGCTGGAGATTTAAGACAAATAAAAAGAGTAATAGTGAAAAAATAGATTTGATCATGGGCGTTAACCTTTAGCTTACTAAGAAATTCGAGTGATTTAACCAGTTTCTATCCGGATAATAAACAAAAACAAGCGTATTATCTTTAATAGTGTTAATGAGTGGATGTACGGTCTCCTCATCGACAGCAAGACAACCCCAGCTGCGTCCTAAGAAACCAAATTTTTTAACGACATTATGGTTTGCATACCAGGCACCATGAACTACGATGTCACGTTTATAGGCTTTGTCATTGATGCCTCGTTCTAATCCTAATAATCTGAGGGAGTAGCCATTGCCGCCAACATAGGGGATGCCTGTTGTCAAAAATACGCCCAGGCTCGATTTTAAACTGCCAGGCTCGTTTGAAAACGAGGTTGCGTTAATGGTGCCGCTATTTTTGCCATGCGTCACCCAGGTATTGAATAATACACGTGCGCGTTTGAGATCAACTACCCATAATCTGCGTTCGGTCGATGGTTTTGTATAATCCACGATTGTTAATAATTGTTTATGGGCTAGCCCATGGTGGCGTGCTTGTAAATAAGCCGCCAAACTCATTTTTAAAACAGATTGATTAATATTATCTGCTTGTGAATTGATTTTGCTGATTTCTTGGTTGATCCATGCCTGAGTACCCACAGGCGCAGTAGGGGGTGCAGGAGCAAAAAATGAAAAAGGACCCCAACCTGCCAGACATAGAAGTGCCAGGCAAGAGAGGATAAACGTGAAAATAGAGTTTATTTTCATAGTAGGCTATAGTCGTCAGAGATTTTAAAGTAAATTAAAAAACAATCTATTATCGCTGAAACTATTGCATTTTGTCAATCGATTTGAATATTTTTTTATCAATCCGTGCGAAATAAATAATTGAGAATATTCAATTAACTGTGTCATTCCCGCGAAGGCGGGAACCTATTCTGCCTTATAGCTAAACTGAGTTTAGTAAAATAATTTCCACTTGCTAAAGCAAGGTTAGGGGGATGTCAAAATAGGTTCCGGCCTTCGCGGGAATGACGCAGTTGAATGAAGGTTCTCAAATAATTTTTTATATAGAAAGTGGCTATCACTAGTAGTGAATAGCGAAAAAGAGTATAGTTCTACAAAAAATACTTGTTAAATCTGAGGCGTACATGAGTCAAACAAATAAACTCCGTGTTGCTGTTTTATATGGCGGTCGCTCTGGCGAGCATGAAGTGTCGCTCATGTCGGCTACGAATGTGATCCAACATTTGGATCGAACGCGTTTTGATGTAGTGCCTATTGGTATTGATAAGCAGGGCGGCTGGTTTCTGGGCGATGATATTTTAAAAAAAGAATTGAGTTCTCCTGCGCTTCTCCGTTTGCAAAAAGATTCGGACAGGCTGTTATTTAATCCTGATTTAATTGGCAAAGCTCTCCAGCAAATACCCGCAAATCAATTGATTAAAGATTCTCATCGTATTTTCGATGTGGTTTTCCCTGTCATTCATGGGACTTTATGTGAAGATGGTACTGTGCAGGGGTTGCTGGAATTGGCGGATGTACCTTATGTGGGTTGCGGTGTTTTATCTTCTGCTATTGGGATGGATAAGGATATATCAAAGCGTTTGGCTAAGGACGCGGGGATGCTCGTATCACCTTATTTGATTATTAAACAGGGGTCTTGGGAAAAAAATCCAGTACAGTTTTGCGCGTTAGTGGATCAAACATTACGTTATCCTGTGTTTGTGAAACCTGCGAATACAGGCTCTAGTGTGGGTGTAGAAAAAGTAAAACATTTATCTGAGTTATCTGCCGCAATTAATACAGCATTCCAATACGATACCAAGGTGATTGTTGAGCAGGGTATTGATGCTATCGAAGTCGAAGTCGCTGTGTTAGAGTCGCTTGAGCCAGGTCATGATCCTTTTGTGAGTATCCCTGGCGAAGTCAGACCAACCAGTACATACGAATTTTATTCTTATGCGTCAAAATATTTAGATGAAAATGGTGTGGAGCTTATTATTCCTGCGCCTGTTTCTTCTGAACTGACAGAAAAAGTGCGCGCTTATGCTAAAAATATTTTTATAGCCCTTGAATGTGAAGGCATGGCGAGAGTGGATCTTTTTGTAGAGCGTGGTACTTATCAAATTTATTTTAATGAAATTAATTCTATTCCAGGGTTTACTGAAGTGAGTATGTATCCTAAATTAATGTCGGCATCGGGTGTTGATTATCCTGAATTACTCACTCGCCTGATTACGTTAGCTGTGAGCCGACATGCAAAAAAATCTAAATTGAGTCGTGAGTTTTGTTCTCCTGAAAGTATATAATTATGCAACGGCTACTGTTCTTATTATCATTATCATTTCTATTATGGGCGCTCACGTGCGAGGCACAGCCTAACGCTGTGCGCACGCTTTCCTTGAATGATGCTATCTTGCTGGCTGTGCGTGAAAACCCTAACGTGCAGCGTCAGCAGTTAAGTCATGTGAGTGAGAAATATGCGTTAGAATTGGCGGAATGGCAGTTTAAGCCACATTATTTCCTGGATGCGACTAAAACAACATCGCAACAATATTCAACGACTACCTCTGGTTTTGTCACACAAAATACAACAGCTATCAACCCAAAAGTGACTTTGAAAACCGTATATGGCACGGATATCACGTTGAACGCCAGCAATAATATAGGGAATAATTACAATCCCGCAGTGGGGCTTACCGTTATACAACCACTTCTGAAAGGATTTGGCCGTCCCATTGTAGAAGCGGAATTATTGAATGCGATGGACAGTGAAGAAATCGGTCGTTTAAATTTAGAAGACAGGTTGCGTTCGACAGTGACGAGTGTAATAAACGCTTATTTGGACGTGATTTCCGCAGAAAAAACATTGGAAATCGATAAAAATGCTTTAAAGCGCGCTGAAAAATCGGTAGAGCAAACAAAGCTGTTTATCAAGGCGGGTCATAAAGCGGGTGTTGAATTGGTGACCGTGGAAGCCTCTGTTGCTGAGTCTCAATCAAAGATTGAAGCGGATAAGAACAGTCTGGCACAAGCGCGCATGCGATTATTACAAGAGATAGGTTTGGACCCTGATACAAATATTGTATTTAGCGATATTTATGTACCAGCGTTAATTAAAAAATATTCTATTCCAGTGTTGGCAGATGCTAAAAAATTAGTGGTTGAACACGATGTCTCTTATCAGGCGGCTCAAATGATTTATGAAGGTGCGACAAAACGCAGTTTAGTGATTGCTGAAGATAATACACGTTGGAAATTGGATTTGACTGCAAATGCAGCAACAGGTAGCTCAAATGGTGGTGGAGGGCCTAATGCGGGAATTAACAGTCTCGTGAATGGGATGAATCGCACTGACAATGTGAGGCTAGATTTAAGCATACCGATTGATGATCAAGCCGCAAAAATAGGGCTTGAGAATGCTAAAATAGCACTGCGTCAGGCGGCGATTGGATTAAAAGAGCAAAAATGGGGAGAGGAAACGAAAGCTATTAATGCCTGGAATGCTATTTTTAGCGAGGAACGCTCATTGAGATTATCAGAACAGGCAGAGATTCTGAAGCAAAAAATGTATAACATCTACGAACAAAAATATAATTACGGCTTGATTGATAGCCTGGAACTGCAATCAACACGACAGCAATACATGGCAAGTCAGCAGCAGTTTGTGACGCAGCAAATGAGTTATTTAAAAGCATTAGTTTCGCTCGATCAGCTCATAGGGCGGACTCTCGAAACATGGCATATACAGGTGAATTATGATTAATCGGTTTTTTATTTTTTTGCTGATCATTTTTATGTGCAGTTGTAGTCATGAAGATGACGATAAAGATCAAGATGCCAATAAAGATCAAGAAGTTATTACGGTGGCATCACATCCGTTGTTGACACATTTGTTTTATGCAGGTTCAGTACAGCCATTGACATCCATTGTTTTGACAACGCCTGCGGAAGGTATTGTTGAAGATATGATGTTTCATTATGGTGATGTGGTCAAAGCACAGCAGCCTTTATTTGTGATTTCATCCAGTAAATTTCAAACAGATTATAAAAATGCACTGATGCAATATATCAAGGCAAAAACAGACTATACTAATAATGAAAGTTCATTCAAATCAAATGAATTTCTTTATAAAAACCAACTGATTTCTCTGGATGCTTATAAGGCTGCCAAAACAACCTACTTCAATGCACAGTTGAGTTTTATCCAAGCGAAAAATGCGTTAACGAGTATGCTGCAGCAATTAGATAAACCCTCTTTTAACTTTGAAGAATTGACGATTACGGATATAAATAAAATTAATACTGTACTCAATCAAAAAGAAAATACGCAAAAAATTCATTTGTTTTCACCTGCGGCGGGCGTCATCTTGCTGGCTTCTAAAGATGACAGTGGTGACCTCTCTATAAAAATTAATAAAGGTTCATCTGTTAAACAGGGTGATATGTTGGCGCTGATTGGTGATGTGAGTGGGTTAACTATTCATATTAGTGTGAATGAATTTAATGTGAATCAATTAAAAATGGGTCAACCCGTTAAAGTCACGGGTACTGCATTTCCTCAATTTGTACTCAAAGGCCAAATTTCGGGTATTGATAGACAAGCGCAGTCCGGCCAAAACGGTGTGCCTGTTTTTCCGGTTGAAATTACTGTGCCGGAATTAACAGCAGCAGAACAAGCTGTCATTCATGTAGGTATGAGCGCAAAAGTCGAGATTACAATTAAAGGCGCTCCTGTGATTACTGTTCCTATTGCGGCGGTATTGATTAAAAATAATAAGACTTATGTGAAAGTGCAAGATCCAAATGATAATCAAATAACAGAAGTGCCTGTTAAAACAGGTCAAACGACAGAGGATTCGGTTGTGATCGAGTCTCCCCTCAAGGCAGGAGATACCATTGTCGTGCCTCATTGATTTAAAAAATATTACTAAAATCTATAAAACGGGACTCAGTGAATTTCACGCGCTCAAAGGGGTTAGTTTTACATTAATACGCGGTGAAATGCTCGCTATTGTGGGGTCGTCAGGTTCGGGTAAATCTACTTTGATGAATATTATGGGGTTTTTGGATCATTGCACAACGGGCGACTATCTCTTTAATAACGAAAATGTTTCACGTTTATCGGATCAAGCATTAGCCATGACACGCAATAAAAAAATTGGTTTTGTTTTTCAGTCATTTTTTTTATTGCCACGCTTGAATGCATTGCAAAATGTGATGCTGCCGCTTTTTTATCGCGAAGAACCCTTGTTGAGCGCAAAAGAAAAAGCGAGAAAAATTTTAAAAAAAGTGGGTATGGAGCTTTTTGAGAATCATAAACCGAACCAATTATCCGGCGGGCAACAACAACGTGTTGCAATTGCGCGGGCATTGGTGGGTGACCCAGATGTTATTTTTGCAGATGAACCGACAGGTTCATTGGATTCTAAAACAGGACAAGAAGTGATGGATTTGTTTTTACATCTCAATCACGAGGAGGGTCGAACCATTGTGATTGTAACACATGATAAAGAGGTGAGCCGTTTGTGTGAACGTACCATTACTTTAAAAGATGGGCTAATTGATGGATGGGTCGCGTGAAATTAATTAATCATTTACAGACAGGTTTTTCTAATTTATTGGCATTCAAATTACGCTCAATACTTGCGTTATTAGGTATTTTAGTCGGAACAGCCTCCGTTGTGGGGATGGTGTCGGGCGGCGAATTAGCAACGAATGAAGCATTAAGGCAATTTAAAACATTAGGCACAGATTTATTAGCGATTTCAGTCAGTGATTCATCAGAGAAAGATACGATAGGAGCAGGGTCTTTTAACCAGTTGCTCCTGCCTGAAGCAATGAATATTGCGAGAGCAGACTCAGGCATTATTGACGTAGCGCCTTATTCGCAAGTGTATAACACTATGCAATTTGATGGGCATCCATTAGAAGGAAGTGTGTTAGGCGTTACAGAAAATTTTGCGCGCATTGTCCATGTGGATGTAGAGAAAGGGCGTTTTATTTCATTGCTGGATGGTTATGCGTTTTTTTGTGTGATTGGAAATAAAATCAATGAACAAATAAAAAAACTGACATTGCTGGATGCGATAGGCCAGCAAATACAAATGGGTAAAAATATTTTTACGATTGTAGGCGTGGCGAAACCTTGGCCTGAAAATAGTTTTGTGTATGCAGATATTAATAATACAGTCATGGTTCCTATTTTAACGTCCATCTCACTCAGCAAATACGCTTCTATTAATAATATTATTTTACGGTTGACGCCTGATGCAGTGATTGAGGGCGTGCAAAAAAATATAACGAATTATATTAATGGAACAGTCGCGAATAAACGCTTATTTTTTCGGAGTGCAAAAGAGCTTATTGCGCGCATGTCAAAACAAAGCCAGATTTTGACGGTATTTTTAGGATTGATTGGCAGTATCTCATTATTAGTCGGCGGTATCGGCGTGATGAATATTATGCTCGTGTCTGTAGTGGAACGTCGTCGAGAAATCGGTGTGCGTTTAGCGGTGGGTGCGAAGCGTTCGGATATTTGGGCTTTATTTTTGAGTGAAGCGATCATGCTGTCTTTCATAGGCGGTCTATGCGGTGTGATGATTGGCATGATGATTGCATACATCATGGCTTTAGTTTGGCATTGGCAATTTACTTTGTTTTTATTGCCACCCCTGATAGGGTTTTCTGTTTCTGTGGTGATTGGCATTTTCTTTGGGTTTTACCCTGCGTATAAAGCTTCGCGGTTAGACCCAATCGAGGCATTGCGTTCGGAATGATTTGCCTTGATTTCTGATGAGGGCATCATTAGAAATCAAGGTAGAAGTTTGAATTTTTAAAAAAATAATACAGATTTTAATGTTTAGGTAAATTTTAAACCTGATCTTTCGAGAGCGTTCATTAACCGTATCATTCCCGCGAAGGCGAGAACCCATTCAGACGTATAGCTAAACTGATCTTAGTAAAATAATTTCCAATTGCTAAAGCAGCTTTAGTTGCGCATCAGAATAGGTTCCCGCCTTCGCGGGAATGACACAGTCGTGACACGTCAAGGACAGAGTTAAAGATATCCTATCGTTGGTGTTTGAACAAACT
>JBEPVM010000003.1:0-71871 GCA_041690995.1 Gammaproteobacteria bacterium
AAACGCGAATACACGTCTGTGTTTTTGTGACAAGCATGGCGCGTTTTTTGCGGGGGGACAGGCTCTCTGCGAATGTCCTTGAACAAGTATTTAGTATGTTCCTAGTCTAGTCTAATCCACCTCTGTTGAGATTTTTAAATAAGCGCTGCTTAAGATCGTTCCCTCTACCAGAACGTAGTTTGAGGGGAGTGAGGGTTTAGACTATAAAATTGCACCTATGTATCGTTTTAAAGAATGAATCTGATTGAAATCTTGGTCTAATGTATAGAGAGATAAATTATGGCGAATACATTGTGCGGCTATTAAACAATCGGATGAGGGAAGGGTAATACCTTTACTACGCAATTGATTCAATAGTAATCCTGCAGAGACAAAATCTTCTCGCTGGGTATCTACAAAACGTAAGGCTCCAAACAGCTCACGAACAAGTGCATGTTCTTTGCCACGTAACCCTTGTAAAATTTCTAATTCAACCATGCCGCATAATACAACGCGATCATCGTCTAACAGGAGGTTGACATCTTTTGAGACTGTACTTTTATTTTTATTTTGCCTGAAGTAATTAATCCAAACAGAGGAGTCTATTAAAACATTATCCATGCAATTTCCTTTGTTTTTTTGTTTCTTCATCTCTTATTGTTTTTAGGTTATCATCAATGGCTAATTTTCCCTCTAGCTTCTTGATTTCACTAATTTTTCTTTGCCTTAGCCATTCGGAAACAGCGACATTGATTGCCGCGGCAGGTGTTTTTACATGCGCGTAATGTAATAAATCTTTAACGTAAGCATCTGGTATGGTGACAGTCGTTCTCATCTTTTTTTCCTCTCTATGATGCTATATATCAATCCTAAATAGCATTAATCTTGATGATAGCATTAGATGAGCGAAAAACCATCTTAATTCTTAATTTAAAACGGGAAACGGCAGAAACGGGGTCAGGCTTGCACAATTGCACATTCATAGAGAAAATACAATTGTGCAAGCCTGACCCCGTTTCGTTTTGTGACCCCGTTTTCTCAGATATTTGCGAGCAGTTTCCGGTGTATGGAGAGAGTTAAGTAAGGTAAGGTGAATTTACGCAAGATAGATAGCATCAATTATTTTTGAAACATGCGTAAAATGCATCACTTGAAAAATATCAATTTTCTGCTCCTGTTCGCCCGCATAAATTAAGTAGCCTTGTGTGCAACGCTCGCCCGCAATTTTTTTAAAATGCTGTAATCCGCTGAGAAATTGCTTATTAAATGTTTGCGATGATTTAATTTCAAGGGGAATTAAGTGATTCCCAATTTTAAATAATAGATCGACTTCATTATTGTTGCTATCTCTATAAAAATAACAACTGGGTTCAAAGCCATTATTTAAAGTATTTTTAATGGCTTCTGTGATAACTAAATTTTCGACTAAGCCGCCTCTTAAAGGATCTCTTGCTACTTGAGTTTCTGAGTAAATATCAAGTAGATAAGTAGCCAATCCGACATCTAAAAAATAAAACTTAGTAGATTTTGTAATGCGTTTACCTAAATTTTCAAAATAAGGTTGTAGGCGAAAAATCACAAAAGAAGCTTCTAAAATAGATAACCAGTTTTCGACAGTGTGATTAGAGACACCGACTTCATTACTGAGATTATTAGAATTTAATAATTGACCGACTCTACCCGCGCATAATTTAAGAAATTTTTGAAATAAACTTAAGTCCTTCATATTAATGAGTTGGCGTACATCACGTTCAATATACGTTTGTGTATAATCACGATAATATTTTGTTGGATTGATATTGTCGTGATAAACACGAGGATACATACCATGATAAATATAATAATCCAGTGATTTTGTCGTTGTGACTTGTGATAATTCATGAATACTTAAAGGCAACAATTTTAAAATAGCCGTTCGGCCAGCAAGAGATTGGCTAATTGCCTGATGTAATGCCAACTGGTGACTACCCGTTAGAATATATTTGCCTTTGGCAGGGGTTTTATCAACGATCCCCTGGATATAAGAAAGTAACTGCGGTTGACGCTGAATTTCATCCAGGATTACGCCATCAGGATATTTTTCTAAAAAAGAGCGAGGGTCATTTTCAATAAATGCCTGTTCATCTAAATCTTCCAGAGAAATATAGGGTTTGTGAGGAAATAAAGATTTTACTAAAGTCGTTTTGCCAGATTGTCTCGGGCCAAGCACAGTGACAACAGGATAACTGTTTGCCATGCTTAATACTTCGTCTGCTGCATTTCGGGAGATAAGTTTCATAAAAACAGTATATTCTATGTAATTTGGAAGTTCAACTTCCAAATTACATAAATAATGATGATTTTATACTATTTCCTAGTAAAAAAATGTGTTTTATAACGCTAACGAGTATTTTTTAACGATTTTATATTTTTACGTGTTATTTTAAACAATCACTTTTATTTGAAAGAGTTTAATGCTATTGTTTTATTACAAAATCATACAATTACGCGTGTTTTTTTACATCAGCGTATGTTTTTATACAAAAAGGCATATTTTTGGTGTTTTCAATACCTGAGAAGGGGTAGATTCATAATGAATAAAATCACAGTGGGATATAAAGCAATCTCTGAAAAATTAGACTTAAAAACATTACCACATTATCGCGAATCGTATATCGCGCTACAAGGACGCGGTAAAGCAATTATAGATCATCATCCTGAAATACATATTTACCCAAAAGCTTATGCTTTAAAAAATGAAAATGATTTTTTTGAAAATTTAGAATTTGCATTAAAATATGATGGTATTAATTTTGAAATCATTAAGGCCTTTTTTGAAAAAATCGAAAAAAATGATATTGTCCACTATATTCAAAAACAACCCACGGGAATCTATTCAAGGAAAATTTGGTATTTATATGAATTTTTGATGAATGATGTTTTGCCTTTGAAAGACTGCCAAAGGCTCAAATATATTGATTTGCTAGATCCCAAAATTTATTTTACAGGGATACCGATCAAAATCACCCGACATGCTATTAATAATAATTTACTGGGAGATAATACGTTTTGTCCAGTGGTGCGTCGAACAGAAACAATAGAAAAATACATACAATTAAATTTAGATAATAAAACAAGAACACTTTTAGAAAAATATGACCCATCGCTCATCGCAAGAGCATGCAGCTATTTTTATACTAAAGAAACAATGTCATCTTATCAAATTGAAAGAGAGCAGCCTGATAAGAGCCGTATTTTTCGGTTTGTTAAGTTATTGCAACAAGCATCAACGATAGAATCTTTATCAAAAACAAAGCTCATTGAGTTGCAAAATAGTATTGTTGATCCCAGATTTATAGATACGGATTATAGGTATGATCAAAATTATGTAGGAGAAAATATTAATCCGTATTTCCAGAAAATACATTATATATCGCCAAAGCCAGAAGATGTGACTGATCTGATGAATGGTTTATTACGCTCGCTGGATCGAATGTTTATTTCGGACATTCATGCGGTTATTATCGCTGCCATCATCTCATTTGGGTTTGTTTTTATTCATCCGTTTGGGGATGGGAATGGAAGAATACATCGTTTCTTGATCCATTATATTCTGTCAAAAAAAGGATTTACACCAACCGATATGATTTTTCCTGTTTCCTCTATTATGCTAAAAAATATGCGGGATTATGATGCGATACTGGAGTCATTTTCAAAACCCTTACTCTCTATTCTAACAAAATATGATTTAACTGAAGAAGGTATCATGACAGTGAAGCAGGCGAGTAAATCTTATTATCAATATATAGATTTCACGATGATTACAGAATATCTATTCTCATGTATTAATGAGGCAATTTTTGATGATATCGAACGTGAAATAAAATTTCTGGTTAATTATGATAAAACTAAAAAAGCGATTCAAGAAATAATTGATATGCCAGACAACCAGATTGATTTGTTGATAAAATTTGTGACTCAAAATAATGGGAACTTGTCGAGTAGTAAGCGAAATAAATTCTTTTCATTGCTGACAGATGAGGAAGTTGCACAGGTAACTCGGATGATTAATACGTGTATTACCACGTCACATAAAACGCATGATGACAGGTGAAAGGCCACGGAACTTCATTCATGTTTTTAGGGAGGGGTTGTTGTTTCTCTAAAATTAGGCAGAGTAGATTACAACGCAAAGAACGCGTGTAATCTATCCTACCTGACTTGTTGGCTAGCAACGAGTCCTATCACTAATTAGGTGGTTTTGTATGTCGCGGCGCGACATGTTTGCTTCTCTCTTTCTTCGCTTGTTGTACATATTTCTTTCCAACCGCTTCTTGTTTCAGTTTTTGAAGTGATGATCTCTCAGCGGCTACATTTGTTTTGCTTTTTAACTGAGTCGATAGTGAGTTAAGTGCCATTTTTTCTTCTATATCATTAAGTAGAATTGGGCTGCTATTTTGTAGTAGTAACATGATATCTTGTAGTGCGCGGAAATATTTTAGATGCTGAGAATTTGTATCAGGATGCCGTTCATCATTTGCTTCCTTGATGGCAATTTTTACCATTAAAAGAAGCTGAGCTTGGGTGGCAGTTTGATCAGCTTGGGGTTCCCAGCATTTACGAGCTGCAATATAGATATCAAGGAGACTCTTTATATGTGTTGAATCGGCAGGCTTTACCCAACTATTAAACCATGCCTTACTGCATCTAAAACCGTGTACATCAGGTATCTGGCCACCTCCAGCAAGTACACTAAATATATCCTCGCAGTAGTCCATTGATTCAATATATTTTTTCGCTGCGTATTCGATATACGCAATATTTTCGACAGTATCAGCGTCTAAAGCATTCCCACCGTTCGATTGTGGTGGCGGTGCTATTCTTCTAGCTGTAAAGATGTCAACATTTGATGGCCATTTTGGAGTGGAAGACTGAGGGCGATTCATACCTGCTTGCATTGGGGGCTCAGTAGAACCCGCAAAATTATCAATACTAAAATCATCTGGTGTTTCTGCTTCCGATTTCTCTTCTTCTGGTGGGGCTACTTGTTTAGTTGCGAGAAGCTGTTGTTTTTTCTTTTCTACGGCTTCCATGAAGCCTTTTAACTTATCAGATGCGCCACGTAAATAGGATTCATCTTCGACATTATTGTGAGATAATTGTGACAAGATTTCTTGTAATGCTTTGACATATTCTAGTTCATCAGATTCTTTTACCGCGCTAACCGCAGCTTCCACAATTAACACAAGATTCTCTCGGGTATATTGAGAGGGATTTTTTTTGTATGCATCAGCTATGTTATGTATATTCAAAAGATCAAAGAGGAAAGGCCTTTCTTTGGAATATTTTTTGCCTGTTTCTCGGCTTATTGGTTGAGCTATAACAGCTATTTTTGGGGAGTTCTTTTTACTTTCATCGAGGGTGATTCTAAGAAGGTTATTAAAAAGAGCATCGTTCATGTCTGCGCCAAGTATTGATTTAACATAGGTTTTTGCTGAGGCCTGGATAGCTTCAGCTATCTGTTGTTGTGCTTGTCCATTTATTTCTTGCGCTTTCTCCATCTCTTTTTCTTCAGCAGCAGGGGCGGCAGTATATTTTTTTAGTCGTTGAAGTGTTGGATTAAAAGGTGACAACTTTAACTCTTTATTAGTAAGGTCTGCTAAAAGATGATTCTGTTTCTGTTGAGTAGTCGCTGCATGATATACCTGCAGACAATCCAATATTTGAGTTGCTTCCCATTTAATCTCTAAATCTGAATGTTTTCCTGAATCATTCATAGACGTTGCTTTTAATAGTTCTATTATTCTTGTTTCCATGATTTCTGAAGAATCTTTGTCTTCGCCCATGAGTTCAAGAACTTCAAAAAGATTATTTTCTGTGAAACCTTCACTAAAAATAGCAGGATTAAAATGGTTACCGAACTTTGATAGAACAAATTTTCTTATTTCATATCCGATAGTTCCTGGTTCAAGAGTTTCCTCTACAGGTGCGGCAGCAGCAGGTGAGGGGGCTTCTCCTATTAATTGTCCAAATGGCGGTGTTGCTATTCCTACTGTTCGAGCGATGTTGTGGATCGCAATGCGAACCATAAGCGATTGATCACTATGTTGAGTAAGGGTGACATAACCAGCAGCCCTTGTCAGTACTTCACCAATGCGCTCCTTAAAGTTTTCTCTATTGTGGTCGGGACGTGCTTTATCTAATATGGCTTGTATTTTTTGTAGTTCTTCAAGACGAGAATCTAAAATTCTTGCTTTTTTTAGCATTGCAAGACTAGATTTCACAAATTCTTCCAGCTGTAGCTTTTCGCGCAGTTGTTCTTCTTTTTCTCTTGCCTCTATTTCTTTTTGACGTTGCTTTTCATGAAGCATTTCTAGCTGCTCTGATAGGTTAGATAGACTTGCTTTGTCCGTTTCGCTAAGCGATGATAATTCTTGTAATTTTAACAAGATTTTTTTGCATGCCGTGAGATAAACCAGATTTTTTTCTCCATTTGGCAGTGTGCCGCTTATAATCAACACGTTGGCGACATTTTCTATGGTAAAGAAAAGATTGTCGAGAGTATCTGGAGCAGCCTCTTTGTATTTCTCGGCTGCGATATATATATGTATAAGATTACGGAGTTTAAGTACATCATCTTCCTGGCATTTACCGTCTACGGCTTGAACCATTTCTTGGAGTGCGAATTTTAAATCAGGAGAATGTTTTTTATTCTCAATACGTATAATTTCGAGAAGTCTCTTAAAAAGCGGGTCATTTTCATCTGCACCAAGTATTAATTGAATACACTTGTTTGTTTCGCCTTTAATCATCTCAGCTATTTGTTCTGCTTTTTCTTCTATTACTTCTGGCTCTTTTTCTTTAGCTGCAGCATGGGCGGCAGAAGGATGGGCTGGCACGCAGTGTTGTTTTGCACTTCTTTTCAAATGCTGAATAGCTGTATTGAAAGGTGAAAGTGAGACTAAGTGATTGTTAAGATCATCTAAGCTACTCTCTTTAGTCAGGCGTGTTTTTTTATCGTTATTTAAGAATATTTGTTTCTTCGGGAGAATATCATAAATATACAAAAGATCAAGTATTTGAGCTGCTTCTCGTTTAATTTCTGCATCAGTTCCATGACTTATGGAAGTCACTTTTAATAGTTCTATTACCCTTGCTTCTAGGAAGTTTGCGGTCTGTTCGTAATTTTTATCAGAAATCCAAGGCAATAAATCACCTATATGTGCAAGGATTTCATTAAAAAGATCCTTTTTTGTGAAGTTTTCACGAAAAATATCAGGGTTGAACTCGTTTCCAAACTTTGATAGAACAAATTTTCTTATCTCATATACGATAGTACCTGGGTTAAGATTTTGTTCTCTGCGTGCGGTAGAAAAACTCAAGGGTAGTGTTGCTCCTTGCACTTTTAACCCAAATTCTTTAAACCGTATAGCGTAGTCCATTGTCCTGGCGATGTTATGGATAGCGATACGAAGCATGAGCGATTTATTCAGATTTTTACATTGTGGCACGTGATTAACAGCATCCTTTAGCTCTGCCCTAATGATGTCCATATCATTTTTTGATCGTACTTCATTACTTAGTATTGCTTGTATTTGCTCTAGTTTTTGAATGACAGTGCTTATATTTTCATCTGTGTCCTTGGATGATATCCCAGCTCTTTTTAGCATCTCCAGATTAGATTCTACTACTCGTGCTTCTTTCAGAATTTGAATTCCACGAGATTTTTGTTGATGATCTTGAATGTGCGAATCCAACTTCTTAGATGAGGCAAGTAGCCTCTCTTTTTGATCAGGCGTTAGGGGTAGTTTTGAGGCAAGTAATGTACTCAATATTTCTTTTAAAATATTTCCATACACTCCTTCCGGGTTACCAAATTCGCTTCCATCGTCAAAAATAAAGAGTGGAATAGTACAACCATCTAAGAGTTTGATAATCTCTTCCAGATTTTTATCATTTGGTTCTTTACAGTATAATTTAACAGGAGATAGTATAAAACTAAGATATAGTAATCGCTTCTTTCTGACTGTCTCTAAAACGTCCGGAGGAAGAGGAGCATCATCCGAGATGTCTTTTTGTTCTTCCAGATAGGGCTGTATTATAGATAAAATAGGTGCTATTTGTTCAGTGGCAAGACGTTGTTGTTTTTTCTTTTCTTTAGCTTCACGGATACGTTGTAAACTATCAAATGCGCCGCGTAAATAGGGTTCATCTTCCTTATTAACAGATAACTGTGACAAGATTGTTTGTAATGCTCTGATATAGGGTGGCAGGACATGCTCGGATCTAACAATTTTTGGCACGGTGTCAGCCACAGTTTCCACCATAAAGACAAGATTCTCTCGAGTATATTGACTAGGATACTTTTGGCATTTTTCAGCTGCAATATAAATATGCAAAAGATCAAAAAGGTCAGGCACGTCATTGTAGTATCCTTTTCCTAGTTCCAGGATGCTTTCTCTTGTTCTCTCAAGCGCGTCCTGTATGTTGGGAGACCGCTTTTTATTTTCATCACGTATGATTGCAAGAGCCTTCTCAACAGCCTTCTCCGCATTTTCGCCAAATCTTAATTGAATATAGCTTTTTACTGTGGCCTGTATAGTTTGAGCTGTCTGTTTTGCTTGTTCATTTATTTCTTGTATTCCCTCTGACTCTTTTGATTCAATAGCCTCATGGGATTCTTCGGCTCGTGCTGCGTGTGGACTCTCTTTTACGATGCTTCTTTTCAAACGCTGAATAGCGGTGTTGAACTTTGAGAATTCTACTGATCCATTAGTAAGCGAAGATAGAGGGGTTGCCAGGGATATGGTCTTTTGTCTCTTGGCCACCTCATAGATATATAAAAGATCACGTATTTGAGCTGCTTCCCTTTGAATTTCTAAATCTGAATGTTTTTTTGGATCACTCATGGAAGTCGCTTTTAATAGGGCTACTATTTTTTCTTCTACGATCCGTGCACCGGATTCGTAATGTTCTTTGTTAGCAATGAAAGGCATTTCTGCGCCCATGTCTTCAAGAATCTTAAAAAGATCATCTAGTATGAACCCGTCACTAAAAACAGTAGGATCGAAATCTTTGCCGAATTTTGATAAAACAAACTCCCTTATTTCATATCCGATAGTTTCTACTTCAAAAGGTTTCTTTGTAGCAGGTACGGCACTAGCAGGTGAGAGTGCTTCTAATTTCCCAAGCGGTGTTGGTATTCCTGCTGTTTTGGCGATGTTGTGGATCGCAATGCGAAGCATAAGCGAGTCGTCACCTGCCTCCTGCTTGCGTGGTATATAGCTAGCAGCTTTCTTCAGTGCTGCAATAATGTTTCCCTTATTGATTTCTTCTGATCGTGCCTTGTTTAGTAGTGCTTTCTCTAATATTTGAATAATATTTTTTCTATTTTGATTACTTTTCTTGCGGTCTATTATTCTTAGCATTTCAAGATTAGACTCCACTTCTTTTTTTAGAAGCGCATTGCTCCGTACATTTGCAATGATTAAGTCCACGTGATGGAGTAAGCGGCTCAGATTCTCCTTTTCTCCAGGCGTAATCAGTGGTGAGTTGCTTGATGCATCGAATATCTTTCGTAAAATTCTATTATAATCAGTGGTCATTACCTGAATAGCGGCTTCTATGCTTTTGACAAGAGTTAAGTGGGTCGCTTCTTTATGGGTTCTCCAAACTTCTCGATCAATTTCCCCCCTATGTTCCTGAATTGCCGTCTCTATAGTTTTAATTGGCTATTGAAAGGCCCGCCAAAAAATTCTTTTTGCATATCCAATTTAACAGATAATTCTTTAGACATTTTTTCAATGTCTTCTTTATTGAATAGGGCGTTAGTGAGAGTATTGTTAAATACGGCAAGCATTTCTTCCAATAATACTAATCTTTCAGCTCTACCGTGATTTCTCACTTGTGTAAACAATCCTCTGAAAGAAATGGGGTAGACCATATTGTCTTTTAGTGAAGTAGCAACGTGATTACGTATCCTTATTTGATAATCAAAATCGCTTTCTTCTGGTTTTTTTTCTTCAGGCGCTTCTTTTGGTAGATAAGACTGAAGTAAATCGGCTGGCTGCAGATTTGCTCGTTCTTGCTTGTCATAGCCGAGGGTTCTTCTAGCAGCGCTAAATTTTGCAGGCTCTTCGTACACCCATTTTTTTTCTGGTTCTTTTTCTTCGCTATTATATTTCCACGTGCGTGGCGATACTTTAAGTTCAGATATTTCTTCTAGCTTTAATTCGAATTTTTCCTCTTTCTCTTCCTCTTGGGTTGCTGCTGCGCCTGCTTCAAGAAGAGGCTGTTGCTGTTTTTCTACTGCTGCTGCAGCTTCTTCTTTTTCTTCGAATTCATGTTGAGATGAAGTACTGCCATCTCCACTAGGAGTAGGAGGTGTGAAAGTTCTTGATCCTTGACTGTTTAGCGATCGCGACCCGCCTTCTGCTCTCATCATATTGCTTCTCCCCGTTTCTCCACTATTAACACCTCTCAAGTCATAGCCTGAGTATAGATGCTTAGTATTTTTCTGCCTTTTAGCTATAATGTTTTGATAAATATTTTAAATTTACCTTATTTATCAAAACATTATAGACTATCCTTCAACTATTACTTTGACTATTAGTTATCCAATTCGCGTGTTCTTGTAACATAATTATACATGCTAATGGCGTATAATGACACAAGATAATCATCTTAATGAATAGCTTTTTTATTAGATTTCACTATATTTAACGCCTGTTTTAACCAGGGTGTAAATCGCTCAGGATTATCGGCTAATTCTTTTTCGAGTTCTGGGAGGGTAATCCAGCGATAAGCTAATATTTCCAATGAGTTAGGTATTATTTCTCGATGAAGTATTGTGCCGATGAGGATATGATCCACTTCATTTTCTGTTAACCCATTGCTAAAATGCGCAATATAATGGAACCAGCCTACTGCTTGTAGAGAGACATCAAGCCCCATTTCTTCTTTAAGACGGCGTTGTCCTGCTTCAACAACTGTTTCCCCCACACGGGGATGGGAGCAGCAGGTGTTGGTCCAGAGTTCGGGTGAATGATATTTTTCTTTGGCGCGTTGCTGGAGCAGTAAATGATCACCCGAAAAGACAAAGACGGAAAAAGCACGATGGCATAAGCCTTCACGGTGGGCTTGAAGTTTTTCAGCCGTGCCGATAGGGTTGTCATCTTCATCTACTAAAATGATATGTTCTGTTGCGGCCATTGGGTATGTTCCAGTAAAATGAGGCGCTTTTATACCATACCTGTCGTCTAATGAGAACCTAAATGGAAAGTGTGCTTTATGAATTGGCAACGCAATAAACAGATTGCAAGTATTCCCATGCAACGGGTGGGACCTGTAAAAATTAAGGGTGAGGTAAATGCCTTGCTTTCGATTCCTTTAGCCACTTTTGAAATGCCGCTTTGGGCATCCACTCATCGAGGTGCAAAAGTGTGTACAGCAGCAGGGGGTATTAGCGCGATGGTAGTGGATGAACGCATGACGCGTTCAGTCTTGCTGGAAGCGAATACTATTCAAGAGGCATACGAAGCGATTCTACACATCGTCAAACAGAAAGAAGAGATGCAACGGAGGGTGGTTGAAACGAGCCGTTATGCTCGCTTGCTGGATATTCATAGCCAACAGGTCGGCAATTTAATTTATTTGCGTTTTGAATTTAATACAGCCGATGCAGCAGGGCATAACATGGCGACACTCGCAAGTGATTGTTTGCTGACGTGGATTTTATCGCATTATAAAAATTTAAACTATATTTCCATTTCAGGAAATTATTGTGCGGATAAAAAAGTCTCTGCGGTGAATGGTATTTTAGGCAGAGGGAAATATGTGATTGCGGAAGTGCTGATTTCATCTGATCTCTGCAAGCGTTTTTTAAAAACAACACCTGATAAAATAGTCCAGTTAAATATTAAGAAAAATTTAATAGGCAGTATAGTCGCAGGCAGCCTTCGAAGTGCGAATGCACATTTTGCCAATATGCTATTGGGTTTTTATTTAGCGACAGGGCAAGATGCCGCTAATATTGTTGAAGGGTCACAGGGAATAGTCCATGCTGAATTGCGCGGTGAAGATTTATATTTCACAGTGACCTTGCCGAATGTGATTGTTGGCGCAGTGGGGAATGGCAAAACGCATGATTTTGTGCGGGATAATTTACAACAGTTAGGGTGTCTTGAAGAACGAGCGCCTGGCGAAAACGCACGGCGCCTGGCTATTATTGCAGCGTGTGCAGTATTATGCGGAGAATTATCTTTGCTGGCAGCGCAGACAAATCCCGGTGAGTTAATGAAAAGTCATTTGAAATTGGAACGCTCCTCGGAAAATAAAGATAAAAATAAAGATAAAAACAAAGATGTCGGGAGTCAGAGTGCTTAAAGTCGGTATTGATACACTTGCATTTTACACATCACATTATAAGCTGGATTTAGCGCGTTTGGCTGAAGTGCGTGGCGTTGATCCTGATAAATATTTTATTGGATTAGGGCAATCTCAGATGGCGGTTCCATCGCCGGATGAAGATATTGTGACGATGGCGGCTAACGCTGCGCGTGATGCATTACGTGATGTGGATTATTCTTCCATTGAAATGCTGTTATTTGCCACTGAATCAGGCATTGATCAATCAAAAGCAGCAGGTATTTATGTCCATGATTTAGTAGGTTTACCGCAGCGATGTCGCGTGATTGAATTAAAGCAGGCGTGTTATAGCGCGACATTTGCATTACAGCTTGCACTGCCATTTCTACGACAATATCCTGATAAAAAAATATTGTTAATTGCCTCGGATATTGCACGTTATGGCTTAGGCGCACCCGGTGAATCATCACAAGGGTGTGGCGCTGTTGCAATGGTGCTATCTGCTCATCCACGTATTTTAGCGCTTGAACCTGAGTATGGTGTGGTGACGGAAAATGTCATGGATTTTTGGCGACCCAATTATGCAGATGCTGCTTTTGTAGAGGGAAAATATTCCAGTAAGCTGTATTTAACAATGTTAGAAAAAACATGGCATCAATATCACGTACTTAGTCAACGTGAGTTTAGTGAGCATGATTATTTTTGTTATCATGCCTCTGTGCCGCGACTGGTCGAGAAAGCACACCACTATTTAGCGAAAATATGTCATAGAGATAAATTGCCTGAAGAAATTCTGCAGAAACAAGTGGGAGATTCGCTTGATTATGGCCGACAAATTGGTAATAGCTACACGGCTTCTTTATATGTTGGTTTAGTCTCACTTTTAGATTTGGCCCAAGAAGATTTAACGGATAAACGAATAGGATTTTATAGTTATGGTTCAGGGTGCGTTGCAGAATTTTTTAGTGGAGTTATTCAATCGGGTTATCAAAAAATGCTGAATACAACTTTACATCAGACATTATTGAGAGAGCGCACTGCATTGACGTATCCTGAATATGAAGCATTTTATTCTTTTAAATATCCTCAAGATGGCAGCTTGTGTGAAATACCCCATCACAAAACAGGTGCGTTCCGTTTGGCGGCTATTCGAGACCATCGACGAATTTACGAAAAAAACACATGAAAGTAATGGCCAAAACACAAAGTGTCGCACCTGGAAAATTAATATTGTCAGGCGAACATTCAGTGGTTTATGGAAATCCTGCATTAGTGATGGCGACCAATCGTTATGTGACGACCACCGTACAACCGCAAACAGCAGCGCAAATTACTTTTCATTTTCCTGATTTAAAAGGCGTGTGCAGTTTAACGTATGAAAAATTGATACAAGTCAAAAATCGTTTGAGGGAAGATTATCAGCGTTTTATAGAAAATCATTTAAGCATTGGTGATGTATTGCAAGAACCCATTGAGCTGGCGCAATTTGTTTTGAGTTTGCTTTTAGAAGCCGCGGGAATCACATCATTGAAAAGAATGAATATTAATATACAATCTGATATTCCTATGGGTTGTGGTATGGGTTCTTCAGCGGCTGCTATTTTAAGTATGCTATCTGCGATAGCGCATTATTTACAAATCTCGCTTTCTCCAGAATTATTTTTTAATTTAGCGCAGACAGCAGAAAATATTCAGCATGGGCATTCAAGCGGACTTGATTTAGTCAGCTCAATACGAGGTGGGTGTCTGTATGTCAAAAAAGATAATATTAGCCCACGCATACCCCCAGCATTGCCTTTATATATCATGAACACAGGGCAACCCCAAGTCACAACAGGTGATTGTGTCGCGGCTGTCGCGCCTTATTTTAATCAAACTGATATTGGTAATGATTTTGCTGCCGTGACAGATGCCATGGATCAAGCATTTCAACGCAATAAAATGCCTGATGTGATCATAGCCATTCGTGAAAATCATAAATTATTAAACACGATTGGGGTTGTGCCTCTGAAAGAACAACAGATGATTGCTGAGATAGAGCAAAAAGGGGGGGCGGCCAAAATTAGCGGCGCAGGCGCGGTCGCGGGAGACAAGGCGGGTATTGTGCTGATTGCCATAGAAGATGAAAACATCTTACAAAAAATTGCGAGATACTATCAACAAGTGATTATTCCTGTTCAATGTGAACCGCGAGGCGTGTATGTTAATTAAAGCCTCAGCACCTGGCAGTCTGATGTTGCTGGGTGAATATGCTGTATTGCAGGGTGGGCAGGCACTTGTGTGTGCGGTAGAGAAACGTATTTATGTCTCTCTAAAACCTCGGGTGGATGATCAAATAAAATTAATTTCAGATTTAGGTGAGTTAACTATTCCATTATCTCAACTTGAAATTATTCCACCTTTTCAATTTGTACTCGCAACGTTAAAAAAATATCGAAAATTGATTAAGCAAGGTTGCAATATTACAATTCAATCCGAATTTTCAGATAAAATAGGATTAGCATCCTCAGCGGCAGTCACAGTCGCAGTATTGGCCGCATTAACGGCCTGGTTAGAATTATCTTATTCACCTTTACAATTGATTCGAGAAGCACGCCACATTGTACAATCCGTGCAAGGTGTGGGATCAGGTGCAGATGTGGCTGCCTGTGTACTCGGTGGCATGGTAGCTTATCGAAAAAATCCCTTCATCGCAGAAAGAATAGAATGTTTTCATCCATTAACACTTGTTTATTCAGGATCTAAAACACCTACCGTGATTGCGATTAACCAAGTCAACAAATATTTTTCTTCTAAATCTATACTGTTTAAACAATTATTACGTGCGATTACTATCTGCGCGCAGCAAGGCATCGCTGCGGTAAAAGCTGAAAATTTCACAGAATTAGGTCATCTCATGACGATTCAGCAAGGCTTAATGACAGCATTGAGCGTGAATACCCCTCACTTACAGGCTATCATTGAAAAATTGATGATAGAGCCTGAGATTTTAGGCGCAAAAATTTCTGGTTCAGGATTAGGTGATTGTGTCGTGGGATTAGGTACTGCCAAAGATATAGAACAAATTCCTATTGCCATTGCCACACAAGGAGTACGCTGTGAAAAAATCTGATATTGTTCATTTCATTTTAGGAGAACGTCTGCACTATCCAGCAAGCTCTACACCAGTCAGTGCGTTCGCAGCGACTAATATTGCGTTATGCAAATATTGGGGGAAACGTGATTCAGAATTAAATTTACCCATGACATCCAGTTTATCTATTTCACTTGGCGATAAAGGTGCAACGACTGAGTTAAGTATTAATGACACACAAGATAAAGTGATAGTGAATAATAAGGAGGTTACTGGCGATTCAAGTTTTTATAAACGCTTAATCACATTTTTAGATTTATTTCGTAGCTCGCGAAAGATTTATTTTACTATAGTGATTCAAGTGAATATTCCCATTGCTGCAGGGCTTGCGTCTTCCGCTTGCGGTTTTGCATCACTTGTACTTGCATTAAATCAATTATTTCATTGGGAATTAAGCGAAAAAGATTTATCTATTCTAGCGCGCCTGGGCAGCGGCAGCGCTTCTCGTTCTATTCTATCGGGCTTTGTAGAATGGCATAAAGGAATAGAAACAGATGGCATGGATAGTTATGCGACCGCACTCCCAGAAATATGGCCTGAATTATGCGTAGGATTATTAATTTTTAACAAACAAGAAAAAAGTATGAGTTCAAGAGAAGCGATGCAACGTACTGTCAATACCAGCGCACTGTATCCTGCCTGGCTTGATAAAGCCAGTCAAGATCTCATCGCTATTAAAAAAGCGATTCAAGAAAAAGATTTTTTACAATTAGGCAAAATCGCAGAATCAAATGCATTAACCATGCACGCATTGATGCTGTCCGCATGGCCACCCATCAGTTATTTTTTACCTGAAACTCTCATTGCCATGCAAAAAATTTGGGAGCTACGAAAACAAGGCATTCCTATTTATTTTACCCAGGACGCAGGGCCTCATTTGAAATTATTAGTATTACAAAAAGATAAGGCGGAGGTTCAATCCCATTTTCCTTCGGTTGAGTGGGTGCGGGTTTTTAAATAACTTGGATATTGAATAAATATGAGCCATGCGATGTTGATTTTTAGTGATCCTTGCAAAATGGCAACTCCGATGCCATTTTGCGATTTATAAGGTGATGAACACCCTTGCGATATTTCATTTGTGATGCTATCGTTACCGCCTTCATTTGATTGAATTTATAGGCACGTAGCTCAGTGGTAGAGCACCACCTTGACATGGTGGTGGTCGGTGGTTCGATCCCACTCGTGCCTACCAATAGGTTTTGAAATCTATGTTAATTGTGACTTTGCCAGATGGCACTGAAAAACACTTTCCAGGCGCTCTGACGGTAGCAGATATTGCAGCGAGTATCGGAGCGGGCTTAGCGAAAGCCGCGCTCGCAGGGAAAGTGGATGGTAAATTAGTTGATACCTCTTATTTAGTCGAGAAAAATGCGGCTGTTTCTATTGTAACGGATAAAGACCCATCGGCACTGGAAGTCATTCGACATTCTACGGCGCATTTACTTGCCCAAGCCGTGAAAATTTTATTTCCAAGCGCACAAGTGACCATTGGACCCGTGATTGAAAATGGGTTTTATTATGATTTCTCCTACGAACGCTCGTTTACACCTGAGGATTTAATTCGCATCGAAGAAAAAATGGCTGAGTTAACAAAACAAAATTTTCCAGTGACACGAAAAATAATGGAGCGAGAAGCGGCTATTCAGTTTTTCCAAAGTATCGGCGAGAATTATAAAGCACAGATTATTAAAGATCTTCCTGCAGATAGCGTGTTAACGACTTATCAGCAAGGTGATTTTATTGATTTATGCCGTGGTCCGCATGTCCCTCACACTGGGAAATTGACTGCTTTTAAATTAACAAAATTAGCGGGGGCGTACTGGCGTGGTGATTCAAATAATGAAATGCTGCAACGTATTTATGGAACGGCGTGGACAGATAAAAAAACATTAGAAAATTATTTAAAGAATTTAGAAGAAGCAGAAAAACGAGATCATCGAAAAAGCGGCAAGACTCTGGATTTATTTCATTTCCAGGAAGAAGCCCCTGGTATGGTATTTTGGCATGCCAATGGTTGGGCTATTTATCAGCAAATAAAAAACTATATTAGCCAAAAGATCAGTGTCCACACGTATGAAGAAATTGTCACCCCGCAACTGGTTGATCTTGAATTATGGAAAAAATCCGGGCATTGGGGTATGTTTGGCGAAGAAATGTTTACTGTCACAGTAGACGATAGACAGTATGCATTAAAACCCATGAATTGCCCCTGTCATGTGCAAATATTCAAACAAGGTCTACGCAGTTATCGTGATTTACCGTTACGTTTCGCTGAATTTGGTTGTTGCCATCGCAACGAATTATCCGGTGCGATGCATGGATTAATGCGCGTGCGCCAGATGGTACAAGATGATGGCCATATTTTCTGTACTGAAGACCAAATCCAGTCAGAGTCTTTAAATTTTATTAAATTATTAATGGATGTGTACCGTGATTTTGGTTTTAACACGATTATTCTTAAATTAGCGACTCGGCCAGCTAAACGCTTGGGTACGGATGAATTATGGGATAATGCAGAAAATGCTTTATCTGAAGCGTTACGCCAGGCGGGTCTGACTTTTGAAGAAAAAAAAGGCGAAGGCGCTTTTTATGGCCCTAAAATTGAATTTCACTTAAAAGATTGTATAGGTCGCACATGGCAATGTGGTACATTGCAGTTGGATTATTCTATGCCTGCGCGATTAGAAGCTTATTATATTGCTGAAGACAGCAGTAAAAAAGTACCCGTGATGTTACATAGAGCTATTTTAGGTTCGTTAGAACGATTTATTGGGATCTTATTAGAACATTATGCAGGCAAGTTACCTGTTTGGTTAGCGCCGACCCAAGCTGTTTTAATGAATATTACAGATCGTCAAGACGGTTATGTGAAAGAAATGACCTCTTTTTTGAAAAAACAAGGCATTAGAGTAAAATCGGACTTGAGAAATGAGAAGATTGGCTATAAAATCCGCGAGCATACATTACAGTGTGTGCCTTATTTGTTAGTGGTCGGGGATCGCGAAGCAGAAACACGCACTGTTTCAGTGCGCACGCAGCAAGGTGTTGATCTGGGTAGTTTATCTATTGAGAAATGCTTAGACTTGATAAATCAAGCCATTGCGATGCGTGGCCGACTTGACGATTGATTAGGAGGAAGTGAGAATTAGCACTGAAAAAAAACCGCGTATCAATGAAGAAATTAGAGTCCCTGAAGTGCGATTAATTGGTGCAGACGGTGGCCAGTTAGGGGTTGTCTCTATAGAAGAAGCAAGACGCTTAAGCGAAGAAAGTGGTGCAGACCTGGTTGAATTGTCACCTGATGCAAAGCCACCTGTTTGTCGAGTGATGAATTTTGGTAAGTTTACTTATCAACAAAATAAACGCAAAGCAGCAGCGAAGAAAAAACAGAAACAAGTGCATCTGAAAGAAGTAAAGTTACGTTCTGCGACAGAGGAAGGTGACTATCAAGTAAAGTTACGCAACATCATCCGTTTCTTGTCAAATGGTGATAAAGCCAAAATAACTTTACGCTTTCGTGGACGTGAAATGACCCATCTTGAGCTTGGGATGAAACTCATGGAGCGTCTGATGGCAGATTTAGTAGAGCACGGTATCGTTGAGCAGCGCCCAAAAATGGAAGGCCGCCAGATGGTGATGGTGTTAGGGCCAAAGAAAAAATAAATTATTAAGTGACTTAATTTGGAGTGTAAAGTAATGCCAAAGTTAAAAACCAATCGTGGCGCGGCAAAGCGCTTTAGAGCGACAGCCAATGGTTTTAAGTGCCGTCGTTCTTTTCGTAATCATATTTTAACGAAAAAAACGACCAAAAATAAACGCCAAATGCGTGCAACAGGCAGAGTTAATGAATCCGATGTGCGGTCAGTATCACGCATGTTGCCATAATAACTAGGTCCATTACGGGGTCTTTGACTATGTGCAAAAAGTTCGGACTTTGCCTGTTAGAACATGAGCGCTTACAATAAATGAGAGAGGAAATACATCATGGCAAGAGTTAAAAGAGGAGTCACCGCACGAGCGAGACATAAAAAAGTACTCGATAAAGCGAAAGGTTATTACGGTGCTCGTAGTCGAGTTTTTCGTGCTGCAAATCAAGCGGTTATTAAAGCAGGACAATATTCGTATCGAGATCGTCGTGTTCGTCGCCGTGAATTCAGATCATTGTGGATTATTCGTATCAATGCAGCAGCTCGTGAATGTGGTTTGAGTTATAGCGTCTTGATGAATGGCTTGAAAAAAGCAGCCATTACGATTGATCGCAAAGTGTTAGCAGATATTGCAGTACATGATCGAGCTGCATTTGCAGCGATAGCAAATGAAGCTAAGCAAAGTTTAGTATAAGATAGGGTGGATTAAGGTACACAATGGGGATATAGCAAACACTTGTTCGAGGACATTAGCAGAGCCTGTCACCCCGCAAAAAACGCGCCTCGTTTTTTGCAAGAACATAGTGTGCTACCCATAGTTGCTGACCAGACCCCGCACAAATTATCGTGCCAAGCCTCTAATTCTCTTTATTACTGAGAACGATAATTTTGCGGGGTGACAGGCTCTGCTAATGTCCTCGAACAAGTGTTTGGTATGTTCCCAGTCTATCCACTAATCCGCCCTACATTCTTAATGGCAGTGAGAATTTTGATTGGATATTATATTTCCCATGGCAGATCTTGATAATTTAGTCCATCAGGCAAAAGAAGAAATTTTTGCCGCCGATAACTTAAAAATACTCGATGAGTATCGCGTGCTTTATCTTGGTAAAAAAGGCAAGCTCACCGAATTTTTAAAAAGTTTAGGTCAACTTCCGCCTGACGAGCGCCCTCGACTCGGACAAAAAGTCAATCAAGCAAAACAACAACTCCAGGAAATGATTGAACAGCGTGTATCCTTATTACAAAAAAATCAAATTGCTCAACAGCTCGCGGCAGATAAAGTAGATATTACTTTACCAGGACGGAGCCAGTCTTTAGGTAGTATTCATCCTGTCACAAAAACATCTGAGCGCATTAAATCACTGTTTAGGCAGATGGGGTTTTCTATGATAGAAGGACCCGAGATAGAAGACGATTATCACAATTTCGCTGCACTTAATATTCCGCTCTTCCATCCTGCGCGTGCCATGCAAGATACTTTTTATTTTGCAGACAATACGTTATTACGTACTCAGATGTCACCTGTCCAAATTCGTGCGATGAATAGTATCCCACCCCCTTTACGCATTATTGCAATGGGTCGCGTTTATAGACGGGATTTTGATTTAACACACACACCGATGTTTCATCAAATAGAAGGGTTAATGTTATCAGAAGACAGCACTTTTGCTGATCTTAAAGGAATTTTAACCCAATTTTTACAAGCATTTTTTGAAAAATCTATCGCCATTCGGTTCAGAGCGTCTTATTTTCCATTTACAGAACCTTCCGCAGAAGTGGATATTGGCTGTTTAAGCTGTGATAGCCAAGGCTGCCGAATTTGCAAAAACACAGGATGGTTAGAAGTGTTAGGTTGCGGTATGGTACATCCCAACGTGCTTCAATCCGTAGGCATTGATAGTGAACGTTACATAGGCTGGGCATTTGGTGCGGGATTAGATCGTTTAACGATGCTGCGTTATCGCATTGCTGATTTGCGTTCTTTATTTGAAAATGATGTACGATTTTTAAGGCAGTTTTAATATGAAAATAAGTACGTCATGGCTGCGCGAGTGGGTTAACCCAGCATTATCAACAAAAGCGCTATGTGAAAAACTGACCATGGCAGGTTTAGAAGTAGAATCCCTGACACCTATCGCAGAAAAATTTTCCTCTGTTGTGATCGCGCAAATTATCCATATTGAAAAACATCCAGAAGCAGACCGATTGCAAGTTTGCCAAGTCAATGTGGGTCAAACAGAGCTTTTAACGATAGTCTGTGGTGCGAAGAATATTAAAGAAGGTATGAAAGTACCTGCTGCTTTGGTGGGTGCTATTTTACCCAATAATATTACTATTACACGCAGTAAATTACGTGGCGTGGTTTCTAACGGCATGCTTTGTTCAGGTCGTGAATTGACATTGACAGAAGACTCCCATGGCATCTTTGAACTTCCCAAAGAGGCACCCATTGGCCAAGACGTATGGGATTATCTTAAATTATCTGACGAAGTGATGGATATTTCTATCACACCTAATCGAGGAGATTGTTTAAGCGCACAAGGGCTTGCTAGAGAAATCGCCGCGATTACTGAGTGTGGAATATATAATTTGCTTTCTATTCCAGAAACAAAAGCTATTACCTCTGATCAATTACCTATTACTATTCATGAGCCAGAAGCTTGCCCACATTATGCAGGACGCATTATTACCCATGTTAAAACAGATGCACCCACGCCTCTGTGGTTGCAAGAAAGATTACGCCGCTCAGGTATTCGCAGTATTAGTGCCATTGTGGATGTCATGAATTATGTCATGCTGGAACTCGGTCAACCGATGCATGCGTTTGATCTTCAGAAAATTTCAGATAGCATCCAAGTGCGTATGGCCAACCCATCAGAAGAATTAATCCTGTTAGATGGTCAAACCATTCAATTATCTTCCGATACCTTAATCATCGCCGATAGTCAAAAACCCCTTGCAATGGCAGGTGTGATGGGTGGATTAGATTCAGGCGTCAGTTCAACGACACAACATATTTTTCTTGAAAGTGCATTCTTTAACGCGACAACGATTGCACGTACCCGACAAAAATATCATTTAGGTTCAGAGTCATCACATCGTTTTGAACGGAGTATTGATCCCACACAACAAATCAAAGCCATTGAACGCGCTACTGAATTATTGCTTACGATTGTTGGCGGACAACCTGGTCCTATTATTACTAAAGTTGAATCAGACTATTTACCCTCCTCGAAAAAAATTCAGTTACGCATACCAAGAATCCAGAAAATACTGGGATTTTTGATTGAAGAGTTAGTGATCGAATCGATTTTAAAACGACTCGGATTTTCCATTGAAAAAAATGCGACAGCATGGCAAGTGACAGTGCCTGCCTATCGCGCTGATATTGCCTTAGAAATTGATTTGATCGAAGAAATTATTCGTTTATATGGTTACGATCAATTGCCTCTTCATCAAACAACAGGGACATTAGCTATTCATGCTCATACGACCAATGTCATACCTCTATTACGAGAATCGCTTTGCAATTTAGGTTATCAAGAAGTGATTACCTATAGTTTTATTGATGCAAACCGACAAAAAATGTTTGATCCTGATCGCCAACCTCTTGCACTTCTTAATCCGATTACAGCCGATATGTCCGTGATGCGCACGCAGCTTTGGCCAGGGTTAGTCGATACATTGTTGTATAACCAAAACCGTCAGCAATCGCGTGTTCGTTTATTCGAAACAGGCTTACGTTTTTTACTACATGATCAAAATGTCATACAACAAAAAGTGATTAGCGGGTTGATAAGCGGCACAGCATTACCTGAACAGTGGGGCATCATAGCGCGCCCCCTTGATTATTTTGATTTGAAAGGAGACTTAGAAAATAGCATTCGATCTTTACTACCCGCATCCTCGGTCACTGATTTTATCTTTAAACCCAGCCAACATCCTGCGCTACACCCAGGACAAGCGGCAGAGATATATTATAAAGATCATTTTTTGGGTATTCTTGGCGCATTACATCCTAGTATTGTTCAAGAGATAGGCATAATTGGAAATGTATTTGTCTTCGAGCTATTACTAGATGAGTTAGATACGTTATGCGCCTCTTATGCTCCCGTTCAGATAGAGTTATCTAAATTTCCAGAAATTCGCCGAGATATTGCTATTTATGTCGATCAAACTGTACCATCACAACAAATTCAGGATACAATAGCAGAAGTGGGCGGTCAGCTGTTAAAGGAGGTTAACGTCTTTGACGTATACCAAGGTAAAGGAGTTCCACCCAATCGAAAAAGTATTGCCTTAGCCTTAATCTTACAACACGCATCGCGCACTTTATTGGATGAAGAGGTTGCAGATATTATAGATACAATAATATCTGCTCTTAAACAGAGGTTTGCTGCTGAATTAAGGGGCTAAGCTTATGTCACTCACGAAAGCAGATATTGCGACAGGTCTATTTGAGGAAATTGGTTTAACGAAACGCGAAGCAAAAGAAATTGTAGAGCTCTTTTTTGGGCAGATTTCTGAAACGCTCATAAAAGGCCAGCAAGTGAAAATTTCTGGCTTTGGTAATTTTGAATTAAATGACAAAAAGGAGCGACCTGGACGGAATCCAAAAACAGGCGAGAGGATTCCTGTTTCTGCGAGAAGGGTGGTGACATTCCTAAGCGGACAGAAGTTGCGAGCACGCGTGGAGCTTTATGCAGGGAAGGAAAGAGAAAAGAGCCATGGCACTGATTCAGTCGAAGAATAGTCAAGCACCTCTGCCGCCTATACCCAATAAACGGTATTTCACCATTGGTGAAGCAGGGGGCTTGTGTGATTTAAAACCGCATGTATTGCGCTATTGGGAACAAGAATTTTCTCAATTAAGCCCAGTCAAGCGGCGTGGTAACCGGCGTTACTATCAACAAAAAGATATATTAATAGTGCGTCAAATACGTCAGTTGCTTTATAATGACGGTTTTACGATTGAGGGTGCGCGAGCTAAATTGTCAAGCGCGTCTTTATCCAATGCAGTAAAAGAAACTCAGCCTGTAGAAACGAATGGAATTGTAAAAAAACTCATTGCAGATCTTGAGAATATTTTGGAAAAATTAAAATAAGTACAAGCATAACGGGGCGTGGCGCAGCCTGGTAGCGCACTTGCTTGGGGTGCAAGTGGTCGCCGGTTCAAATCCGGCCGTCCCGACCAATCTCTATTAGGAAGGATATGCCATCATGGAAAGGACTTTTTTAAAAAAACCATGGCTTACAAGTTACCCCAAAAATGTTCCTGCTGAGATTGACTCGAATGCTTATCAATCCCTCGTTGAGATTCTTGAACAAGCCTCTCATCAATTCAGTCAAAAGCCTGCTTATTATAATTTAGGTGTGACGCTGACTTATCAGCAGATTGATCATTATTCACGAGCATTTGCTGCGTATTTACAACAAGTGCTTAAGCTTAAAAAAGGCGAACGCATTGCGTTGATGATGCCTAATATATTGCAATATCCAGTCGCGATTTTTGGTGCATTGCGCGCAGGGCTTATTATTGTGAATGTTAATCCGCTTTATACGACACCTGAATTAGTCTATCAACTAAAGGATTCAGGCGCTGAAACGATAGTTGTACTGGCTAATTTTACGGATACAGTCGAAAAAGCATTAGCCTCCATTTCTTTAAAAAATATTATCGTGACTGAGCTGGGTGATTTGTTCCCACAGCCTAAGGCATGGTTTGTGCATTTTTATTTTAAATATATCAAGAAAAAAATTCCGCATTGCCGAATTCCGCAAGTGATTCGCTTCAAACAATTACTGATGGAAGGCGAAAAATTATCTTTAGAGCCTGTGGTGATCCATCATCATGATATTGCTTTTTTGCAATATACAGGAGGTACAACAGGCATCGCTAAAGGCGCCATGCTCACGCACCGTAATATGGTAGCGAATGTGTTACAAGCAGAGGCTTGGTTTAGTCAAATAATGAAACCAGGTGAAGAAATAATGATGACTGCATTACCGTTGTACCATATTTTTTCTTTGCTGGCGAATTGCTTATTAATAACAAAAATAGGTGGCCTTAGTGTTTTAATAACGAACCCACGGGATATTCCACAGATGATTTCTGAAATGCGTCGATTTAAGTTGACGATTATCACCGGTGTTAATACGTTATTTAATGCCTTACTTAATCATAAAAAATTTGCAGCATTGGATTTTTCCAGCTTAAAAATAACACTCGGCGGGGGTGCCGCTGTGCAACGTATTATTGCTGAAAAATGGCAAAAAATGACAGGTGTTCCTTTGTTAGAAGCTTATGGGCTTACGGAGACATCGCCTTGTGTGACTATTAATCCAGCTAATTTAAAAACCTATAATGGAACGATAGGGTTACCTGTTTCATCCACAACGATAGCGATTTTAGATGAAGCAGGTCATGAAATGTCTTTAGGTGAGCCAGGTGAATTAGCAGTGAAAGGTCCGCAAGTCATGCGCGGATATTGGCGAAATCCTGTCGAAACACATAAAGTATTTACGCCAGATCATTGGTTGCTAACAGGCGATATCGCATCTGTTGATTCAAATGGTTTTGTGCGTATTTTAGAACGTAAAAAAAATATGATTTTAGTGTCTGGGTTTAATGTGTATCCGAATGAAGTTGAAGATGTGATGATGAATATCCCAGGTGTACGAGAAGCGGCTGTGATTGGTGTTCCCGATACCACGACAGGTGAAGCAGTGAAAGCATTTATTGTGAAAAGTGATGCTGGCTTAACAGAAGAGATTATTTTGCGTTTTTGCCAGGAAAATTTGACAGGCTATAAACGCCCAAAGTATATTGAATTTCGAGATGAGTTACCTAAATCCCCTGTCGGAAAAATTTTGCATCGCGCGCTGCGGTAACCTTCAGGCAGGGTAGCGTGGATCAGTTCAAGCATCCACGTTACCTGCCGTTGAGAAAATCCCTTCTAGCGTTTTTATTTCTGGATGAAGGATTTTTTCGCTCCAATGCAATAGAGTTTCTGTATGCGCATCCTCGATGAGTTGTGCGTAAACAGCAGGCAAATTACCAAAACGGTGTTCTAAGAGGCGTTTTAATAACGCAGCTTCGCCTTGCTTTATACCTTGTTGCATGCCTTTCTGCATGCCTTGCTCTTTCCATTGCTCTGCTATTGCCATGCCTTTCTTGAAACCTTCTTGTTCCCACTGGTGCGCGATTGTCATAATTTCACCTTGTAATTCATAAGATAAATAATGTTCTGCCTCTTGTACTAATAAATCTTTATCACCTTTTGAGCTACGATCAACGAGGTATTTTAACACAATCCGACATAAAAAATAACCTGATGTTGCGTGCAACTCTACCTCATGTATCCAGGGCATGAGTCTTTTTAAAAGCAATTCAAAATCAGCTGTTTTTCGATGTTTGAGTACAAAAGCTACTAAGCCTGATAATGTATGTTGGCGTAATTCATCATCACTTGTACGTTGGACGTCAATCAATTGGTATGGCTTGAGTAATAGCTTTTTTGCTAAATGCGCAGCATCTCCAAATAAAGGAAAAATATCCAGAGGGGAATCCCAAGGTTCATCGCCTGTATAAATCACCAGCGGATATATCAAAGGCAGGGGATCTTTAGGATGTTGCTTGCGGTGTGTTTCCATAATACGCACAGTATAAATTAGCAAACGAAAAGCCAGGAACGGATCAACGGTTGTTTGTTGTTCGCATAATAAATATAAATAAGCTCTAAGATTCCCCATTTTGGCGGAGTACACTAAATCAGCTTCTGTTGTTTTATACGCATCATCAATAAAAGTTTTATTTTCTGATTTCAAAGTATTCATATCCATTTTTTCTAAAATGTGTGCGGGCAAGTTTGCTGCAAAAAATTCTTTGGCGATAACTAAATCAGTCATGGACAGTTTAAATAACTTATCATGAGGTTGATGAATGCTGAATGTCATTTGATCCTTTCCAAAATAAGATTTATTTTAAATTTGCTATCCAGGGATCATTAAAATCCATAATTGGATTACGAGTGGCGTTAGTATCGGGGCAGGGGGAACGGTAGAAAATTATATATAGCGGATGTTTCTGAAGAGGAATCAATAATAATATTGTTACATTGAAAAAACCAGCGATTTTTTAGAAGAGATGGAGAGGATAGGTGAGAGGCGTTTTTTGTTAACTACCACCTAACCGATAGCCAGGCCCGCTGAAAGGTATAAATCCAGAGGGGGCATTATTAGCAGGTAAACCACTATTCTCATTATTATGAGCAGCACCACGAACTTCATAGACTTGACCACGACTTGCAGCACCACCGTGAGGATCATCTTGACGTATATCAGGTATACCCATTATCCTTGGTGGTGGCTGGCGGTGTTGAGAACCAGCCGCAGCGACAGGAGCAATAGAGGCAGCAGTAGCAGGTGCATTAATCATCGAGCAGCAATCCAAATAAATGCTCGCTACGATTGCGCCTGCGATAAGTAGAAAACCTCCTGCTGGGTTTCCGAAAGCAAAAGCGACCCACGCGAAGCAATAGCATGCTTGTTTTAATACATCTAATATAAGGTTTCTTCTTTTATTTGGATTAGCTGATGTCCATTGTGAATATGCAGTATGAATAGCAGCTATCATTTTAATGCCATCGCTGATTGCCAAGCCGACAAGGAGTATAGAGCTACTTGCTGAGCCGAAAGCTACGGCTTTATAACAATAAACACTTTCTGCAGAGAATAATGCTATACAGGATAAGAGCCTTGAGCGATCTTTTGTGGTGCAATAATTTTTTAAATCGTTGACAGCAATGCCAAGGGAAATCAAAGGCAACAAGGGAAAAATGACCTGCTGTGTTGATGAGACAGGAGGTATTACGTTTGCAAGATCAAGATGAGTATTTGCTAAATACCGTGAATTCGTTACGCTATTTAAAAATCCATGAAACATAATTTTTTACCTCTATTATTAGGAGGAGTCGAAAATGGCCTAATTATATGCAATGTAAAGTCTGTTTGTCAATCGACTGTTCAAACAGATAATCTACCCTCCGATTACTTAATTGCTTTTGTAATCTATTTTGAATTTGCTATTTATTGAGACTATAAAATCAATGACTGCATAATTCTTCCTTCTTAGGGGTAGTTGCTACCTAACCGATACGGAGTTCCAGTGAATTCCTTAGTAGCATTAGCAGCTGGTTCTGATGCAGGGATGTTGGCTCTATTATTAGCGAACAGGCTTGCATCATGACGAGAAATTAATAAACATCCTCCAAGAAGCTGGCTAAATGATAAAGACATTGCAAGAAGTAGAAATATTGCATTTATTAGAGGGTTCCCAGCTGCGAGAGAAACCCAACCACAAAAAAGGAGTGTGTTGGTAACTGCATTACATACAAGAGTCATTTTTTTGGGGTAACTCGCAGTTTCCCATTTTGAAAACAGTTCCCGAAGCGCAATTAGACAATCAACTCCACTGTTTATCGCTAAACCGATCCCGACAAGAGAAGTGGCAGTAGTGAAGGTGAGTAGTTGTTGTGGAGGGTAAAGAGAGAGGCCAGTTGTAGCAAGGGATATCAGATTTGATAGAATTTTAACAGGGTTTTCTTTTTTTTGGTAGTAGTGTGTTAAGTCAACGGCACTGTGAATGAGAGAATAGATGGATGGATTAATGAATGCTGCGGAGATTGCGTTTAATGTATTATATGCTCCAGAATCTCTAAGCTCTTCAAAGTCTTTTAACAACTGGAACGATGATGATACAGCTAAAGCTAAAGCTAGCAATTCTGGGTCATCTAATACTGCTTCGTATTGATTACCATTATTATTGTGCTGCATTGCTCAATCTCCTGTTGTTAGAGGTGCATAAAACACTCGTTAAAAAAATTTATGCATGGATTATATATGCCGCACAGCATATTTGTCAAATTTCTGTTCAAGCATATAATCCACCCACAATGAGCTTAATTGCTCTTGCAATCTATTTTGAACTTGTCGCTCATTAATATTATCAATATCAATCAGTTCGAGGGGTTGTTCTGGCCAGGAACAGGCGAAGACGGCTTTGGTGCGTTGGCCTGTTTCTGGGTCAATCTGCCATTGTAAACACTGCGCACAGACGCCTTTTAACATGCATTGCATGGTGCTATAAACAGAACCTAAAATGCGTGGATTTTTAACTTGTAGAAATTCTTTTAAAGATGTCTGGCGGGCGAGTTGGAAGCGTTGTAATAACGCTGAATCTCCCATGACATAAATACGATCCACATCAATCAATGGAATTTTTTTAGTTTGTGCACAACGAATTAAAATATCCAAAGCATCGCCTTCGGTTGAAAAATCTTGAGGTCGGGTGGCTGGAATGAGTTCGCCATTCTGTGTCAACCAAATAATGATGTCAGCCGCATTTTCTAACTCTTCTTGGCAATACACTTCTTCTTTTGTTTTAAAATTCCCAAGATAAATAACGGTATTGCCTGCGTGACGTAACGCTGTTCCATAACTTCGCAGCATGGCAAGACTCAGTTGATTACCCATGATTAAAACAGTTTCGTGTTGATGAGAAATTTTTGCACGTGTGCCTGTTGGACCCATCAGTGAGACAGGATCACCTACGCGAAATGTCGCGCAGAGTTTAGAACTGGCACCTGTTTCGATAATCATAAATTTTAAAGAGCCTGTTTCTTGATTCACGTCAAATGCCATAAGGGCGAGTGGTTCAATTTGCAGTGAAGTATTTTCAACGATTGGGGCATACGTGGCATAATTTTGTAAACGATAAAATTGTCCTGGTTGAAAATTTAAAGTAGCAAGTGGTGCTTGAACAGTCAGTTCAATGATATTCTTCGTGCAGCGTTCGATGTGTATGATTTTTGCGTTAAATAATTCTGTCATATTTTTAGAGAAGGTAGCATATTCTTTTTTATTTTTACTAGGATGGAATTTTGGTTCTAATAAGGCAACAATTTTAGGATACGTACGCATGCCTGACGCAATTGCCTTAACAACGCTGCCATGAAAAACGGGATGCGTATCGCCCACTAAACTGACGCGATGGTCTGATTTTTGGTAAGAGGTGAACGGACCAAAATCAGGTTCCTTGACATGTTTAATGCCATGTGCGACAGTTAAATCATCCTGAATAGCTTCATAATGTTGGTACTGTAATCCTAAACGTGTAAAAGTACCGCGATGTTCAAATTCATAAGCGATATTGGGTTGTGTGCCTGTCGCGACAAAAATAGCGCGCGCGGGAATGCGAGTTTCTGTCTGCGTAGCCTCCCACGTTTCTTTGTCTTTTCGTAAACGTTTATGGCAAATGAGTGTTTCAACATGACCATGTTGATTAAGGTCAACAAATGCAGGTTCGAGTGCTTCTAAATAAAAAACGCCTTCTTCGAGTGCTTTTGTGAGTTCTTCATGATTATGAATATAAGCAGGGGAGTCTTGCATGGAACGGCGATACACAATCGTCACGCCGCCCCATTGATGAATGAGTTTGATGAAATCAGGTTGTTCATTGCTGGCTTCAGCACGTGCACGTTCATGACGTACGGCTTTGCCATGTGTCATAAATTCTTCTAAGATTTCGAGTGAGGGTATATCAAGTTTTTGTACTATATATTCTTCGCTGTGGACGTTTACAAGTGTTTCATATCGAAATAATATTTTTTCGACTTGAGTAATGTAATAGGCTTGCACTTCAGTCGCTGTATCAACGCCTGTTAAACCACCGCCAATAATCACGGCGGGTAAGCGCACTTGTAAATTCGTGAGGCTTGTTTTTTTGGCAGCATTGCCCAGTTGCAACGCCATTAAAAAATCATTGGCTTGACGCATGCCAGGCGCGAGGCTCCCTGGAATAGAGAGTGCTTTCGGTAAGCCTGCGCCCACAGCAATAACAAAATGATCAAAGCCCATGCGCCATCCATCATCTACTGTGATTGTGCCACCAAAACGCGTGCTGCCAAAGACTTGAAAATAAGGTTTGCGTAATAAGCTAAGGTAAATTAATTTCAGAAAATTTTTATCCCAGCGCACTGTAATACCATATTCTGCAACACCGCCAAACCCTGCCATCAGTCGTTCATCTAATGCTTCATATAAATCACTCCATTGATACACAGGATTTTTTATTATTGCGTGGTCTAAAGGCTCGATTTTTAAGCCATCAAAACCCACAACTGCAAAACCTTCCAGTAAAAGATGGTGAGCGAGTGTAAAACCGGCAGGACCCATGCCTGCGATCATGATTTTTAATCCATTGTAGGGTTTCATGACCCATTGTGATTGACGCAATGGATTCCAGCGTGTGAGTAAATCATAAATTTCAACACCCCACGGTAAATGCAGCACATCTGTTAAAATGCGTGTTTCTGCTTGAGGGATATTCACGGGTTCTTGTTTTTGATAAATACACGCTTTCATACAATCATTACATATCCGATGGCCTGTCGCAGGACACATGGGGTTATCTACCATGACCATAGCTAACGCAGCCAGTGTGTATCCATCACGTTTTAAGAAATGCATTTCAGAAATTTTCTCTTCTAAAGGGCAACCTGTCATAATAGTCTCTAAAGGATTTTTTTTGAATCCTTGAGTAGGATCGCCTTTTTTAATAGGAAAACCCTTGGAACAAAAATCACCGTCATGATCATGACAGTAAATACAATAATTCACTTCATCTTGTGCTTGGCGTGCCGTCATGCGGGGATCAGTGAGTTTAAATCCATCGCGCTGCCGTAATTTTGAATCAGGTGCGGCTGAACGTTCAAGTTTGTCATGGGTGACAGGGACATGAGCGACTAAATGGCTATAATCGAGACGTTCAGGAATACGAAAACTTGTCCAATGCTGAACGATTTTTTGGGCGAGGGGAGTGATTAAGCCATGGATACACCATTGCGTGAGTTTATCTATTTCATTTGAAAATTGTTCGGGTTGCGTGATGTATTGATTCGCGAGCAAACTAATAGCCAATTCTAAATCGTTTGTTTGAAGAGGTGATGCTTTTAATTGGTTATTTAACCAATCATTGAGTATGGAAAAATCCAGTAAATTTTCAGTATGAAGTAATTGTTTCTTTGCTCGCCTCAGGACAAAAAATTGTTTAAACGCAGAGACAGGATTATGTGACAGGGTTTGTGCTTGAGCAATAGCAGCCGCTTCTTCAATCTGAAATAACTCAGTTAAAAAACTTTCTAAAACAATAGCGCTAGCGATCAGTAACTCGCTGATAGCCTGGGGGGTAAAGGTAGCTGTTGCATGTCTATAAGCGAGTAATTCAGTATAAATAGCCGCGTTGGTTTTTTGTAAATACGCTAAAAATTTTTGATCAAGACATTGCAACCCTTCTGATTGGAATAATTCCTCAAAATGGAAGCCAGTTAATTCGAGCGTTGGTTGGGTCATATAAAAACTATAAAAAGTGCTAAAAAATATAAACAGAATTATAAAGCATTTCAAGACAGGAGGCTAGTTTGTTGAATTTTATTGGATTTTATGCGACTTAAAAAAATAGGTTGTGAATAACTCTATTATTTGCTAGGATTGTAAAAATTTTAACCATGCTGGAAAAAATATTATGCACGGCCATCATATTTTTAACACGCCTGAACATGAAAGGAATGGGTTAAAGTATACATCTTTTCCACTACAATCTACTATGCCTCAGCGGTGTTGGGATATCGTTTGCGAATTAAAACGTTCTGATAAGAAGAAGGATTATCAGTATACTCAGAGCAATGCAGGCAGCGCGATATTAGCAGAACAGTTAAAGCAGTTCTTACATCCGGACAATCCTAATAATTTGAAACAGCAGCTACAAGGGGAACAAATTACTTTTCCTGAAATTTCCCCGCAGGCACAACAAAACGTTCCAAAAAAACGTTCTCTTACTGTTAGAGTTGCTGATATTATAGCTTGGCAGCAAGACGTGCAAGTTTGGTATGCCCCTAAACGTGTTACTCCTAAACAGGTGCTTGATATACAGCGCTGTAAGGCAGGAACCGCGTTACAAAATAAAGACCCATCTTATAGATGTCAATTAGAACGTCTCTCTTCTTATGTGGTTGTCCGAGGTGAAACACGGCAGATTTATGCCATGGCAGATCAACCCCAATTACTTGATAAACCTAGAAAACGCATTACCTACTACGCAACTTTTCCGAAGTTACAATATACAAATGAGCAAGAAACTAGTTTTCAGTATTTTACTTCAGGAAAAGATAAAAAAGGTAAGCATTCTAAGCAAGCACGTGATTTGGATCAAACAAAAATAAAAGAATTGAAAAAAATGTTTAAAGATGTACTGCGCTTACAAATTCAGGTGGCAGCCTATAACCAAGAAGGGTTAGATATTGTAACGCCCAACGCATTTTTTTATGGGTTAACAGAAGACTCTTGTAAACAAGCAAAACAATTATTTTATCAAGCTGTTGTTGAAATGGCTTCTGAACAAACTTATGCAGGATTTCAAGGGTTGTTCATACACATTGATTATCATGACCAAGTCAGCGTAGATGAAATCCATGGGATATTTCAAGGCGCTAATCTTTTAATACCTGTTGTACTTGGAACAGGCGATGCAGCAGCACCGCAATTAGCTGCGCAGGGGCTATAGGGGTTACTCTGTTCGGCGCAGGTGTAGGTGGTCATTTTTCTGCTTCTCCTAAATTTTCTATGGCTGCGAAGATAAGGACATACGGAAAAACTATTGAAGATAATAGGACGCACATTGAAGGTGCTGCACGCTTGCTCTACAAATAAAAAATAAATAATAGTTTTTTATGACTAGATATATGGTAAATTCATACGATTTATTCTATCCCACTTAATCCCTAGAAAATTAGAAAAATACTTATGCAACAAGATCAAGCCTTTAGTTTATTAAAAATGGGGAAAAATATTTTCCTGACCGGAGCTGCTGGCTCAGGTAAAACGTATTTGCTCAATCAATATATTCGTTATCTGAAAGAAAATCATGTCGAAGTGGCCGTGACTGCATCCACAGGCATTGCGGCTACGCATTTGCAAGGTACAACGATACACTCGTGGTCGGGTATCGGTGTTAAAGAGAGTCTTACTAAAAAAGATTTGGAAAAATTGCTTCTTACAGATCGTATCAAGCGTAATTACAAAAAAACGAAAGTCCTTATTATTGATGAAATATCCATGTTGCATAAATATCAACTGGACATGGTGGATTCTATTGCGCGTTATATTCTTGGCTGTGCTGAACCTTTTGGTGGTATTCAAGTGGTTTTATGCGGTGATTTTTTTCAGTTACCGCCTATTTCTTCGGGTTTTATGAAAGGAGAAAAGCAATTTGCTTTTGAAGCGGCTGCTTGGAAAGAGGGGAATTTTCATCTGTGTTATTTGCATGAACAACATCGCCAGGGGGATGATCCATTACTCACTATTTTAAATGATATACGCAGTGGAACGGCAGGTGAGCATACCAAAGTGCCTTTACGTACGCGTTATAAAAAAGAGCCAGAAGGTGCGACCAAAGCCACTAAATTATATGCACGCAATGTGAATGTGGATGTGATTAATGAAAATGAATTAGCTAATATTCATACGACAGAAAAAATATTTACGATGGTAGCAAGAGGGCCTAATGCTTTAGTCGTGGGATTGAAAAAAAGTTGCCTTGCGCCAGAACACTTAAAGTTAAAAATAGGCGCTGAAGGGATGTTTATTAAAAACGATACTTCAGGTAGATATGTGAATGGCACGCGTTGTATTGTGGTGGGTTTTGATAAAAGTGAAGAAAGTTGGCCTGTTGTTAAAACGTATGATAATAAGATTATAGTTGCTTATCCGGAAGAATGGAAATACGAAGATAATGGTGCCGTGCATGCGATGCTGACGCAAGTGCCTCTTCGGCTTGCATGGGCGATTACGATTCATAAAAGCCAGGGCATGACATTGGATGCTGCAGAAATAGATTTAGGCGATGCTTTTGAGCCAGGCATGGGTTATGTTGCCTTATCACGCGTACGCAGTTTATCGGGCTTGAAACTCATGAACTTGAATGAAATGGCATTAAAAGTATGCCCTAAAATTCTGGAACATGATGAGGTTTTTAAGAATAACTCAGAGGCGACTGTTCACTATTTACAGGGCTTATCAGAAGATGAAAAAGAACGTTGCCATAAAAAAATCTTGATGGAGCGGTTTGGGGGTAGTGTAACTAAGGCAACGAACAAAAAGAGACACCGTACAAGAAATAAAAAAAGTAAAATATCTGCCTAAGAATATTACCGATCGGTAATATATTATTTGATTATTCATAATAAATACTCTAATATTACTGAACGGGAATATTTTTTTGAGGTATTTGCTGTGAGTAATGATCTAAAAAAATACTATGCACAGGAGATCGGGCAGCTTATTAAAAGCACTCGTAAAAAGTTAGGCGTGACACAAAGAAATTTAGCGCTGACTGCAGGGACGGGCTTGCGTTTTATTATTGAATTAGAACAAGGTAAACCCACCTGTCAGCTAGAGAAAACTTTAATTGTGATTAGAACATTAGGATTGAAGTTTACTATTGTAAAACCTAAAAGTTCAGTAGGATTGCCCTGAGTAGGGGGTAGATTAGATTCAACTGTGTCATTCCCGCGTACGTGCAACTAAACCTGCATTGGTAAGTGGAAATTATTTTAACGTCAGTTTAGCTACATGTTGGAATAGGTTTCCGCGTTCGCGGGAATGAAACAGTTAAATGAACATTCCGGGATATTTTATCTTACTACTAGTGTATATTTCGGATGATGAATGCGCGCTGGGCACATTCCTGTGCCTTTTTCTTCTATTAAAGATTCTGATCGTATATTGCTTCTTAGAGAAGGAAAAGAGAGGGTATTTCCATTGTAAGTTTCTTGTCTGTCTCTATCTGTAGAGGTTTCTGGCAAGGTGTTAGATACGAGGCCTAATTCTAATTTTATTGCTTTTGTGTCACTGCTGCTCCGAATTGATGGGCGAGAACGTATTCTTTCATACAGAGAGGATGATTGGATATTCCTATCGGAATAATGCTGTATACAGTCTTTTATGCATAAATATCCGGATTTAAAAACAGAGCCGAGCAAGAGGCCGATCCCTATACTAAAGGTACGCGAAGCGTAAATCACCCCAAACGTCACTCCTACCTGTCCTATGCTTAATACCCCTGGGGTAGAAACACCAATTGTCATTAATGTTTGAGTAATATAGCCGAAAATACCCCAGGCAGAAACGGCGGGTACTGTTGCCACTAAAATTGCGCCTGTCACCGCCAAAATTAAAAATAGGAGTTTTAAGCAATTTCTGACAACGATAACAGGATCTTGCGTAAGATCGAAATCTCTTTTCAATAAAATCCATAGGAGCCGTCCTCGGCTATCTATCATTCTTCCTAAGAGTGTTGCAACAGTGGTTGTTCGATTGTCGTTAGCATACGGCCGTAGCGATAGGCTGTTGTTTTCAACATTCTGTTGCTCGGCTGCAGATGTTTCTGCAAGAACATGATTTAATTGTTGAGGATCTGGGAAAAAATACTCACTTACTTCATGCAGCATAAGATAGGCAAAAGCAATAATGGCAACACCATGTACGCTAATTTTATAAAGTAGAGCAGGCAGGGTGACTAATGCAACCACAAAAACAAACGTGCCTTTAAGAATATACCACGGGTCGTGTACCAGTGCTGGCAGCATGTGTTCCCAATAGATGCTCATGAATTACCTCATTATGACTGTGAGTATTTAGGCTCTAACTGGCAAAGTCCGCATTTGGCCAATTTCGTAAGAAAATTTTATAAAAACTTACTCACGATCCTGGCTCAAATCCGAACTTTTTATGCGTATTCAAAAATCTCATAAACGTTTACTTATGATCTTATGTTTTTATATATTCTACCCTCTCAAAAAAAATTTTTCAGCTCATAAATGTTAATTTATGAGGTATATCTTTCTATTTTGTATATTGTATGGCCAAAAGGATCATTTCTCTTTGATAACAGATTCTAACCAATTTTTATGACGTCTTTCATCTTGTAAGCCGTTTTCTAGAACCGTCCTTGCTTCGTTCCAAACGTCTTGGCGGCCTAGCATACGTTCATAAGCGGTATTAGTATCTTCTTCATTTGTTAGCATAGCGGATAAAATAGCTTTGTCTCCCATAAGTCCAGCGAGCACCACTTTCCCTTTTGTTAGCCATTGCTTACTGTCAGGGCCAGTCGGAACTTCTTCATTATGGCTTCTTAATAACGATGATATTGCAACGATATGGTTCTGATGATCCATTTTAAAATCATTTAATTTTGACTTAAATACATTATCTTTTATTCGATTAATAGCGGCTTCGTATGCTTCAATTGCATCGTAATCTAGTTCTAGTAGTTCTTGTAATGCTTTTTTAAACTCACTTTGCTTACCTACCAGTGTGCTCATAAAACCTCCTATAAATCCGATTTAAATTTTAAAATTCCAGGAGTTCTCGCTAAAACAGCGCGAGAACTCCTTCCTCTTCCTCATTTAAAAATATTATTTTCCTCCTCGGACCGCCCCTATCATTGCTGCGAAAAGGCTCGTTATAAATGCAAATGCTGTTATGAGCGCAGCCATCCCTAAAGTATTGACTACTTTTTCTGTGCCCTTTGCTACTTTCTCTTTTTGTTCGTTAGCTGCCTGAATGACTTTCTCTTTTAATTCATCGTATTTATTTAACCAATTGCTTGCTATTTTCTCGGCTTGATCTTTATCAAATCCAGTTTTGGCTGTTAAAAAAGATAATGCTTTGTTTTTTGCTGTATCCTTTTCCTCACTGCTTTCTGCAGTCACTAAAGCAGTCACTATCTCTTCCAATTCTTTTTTAGCATCTTCCAGATTACCTGAATTGAGAGCCTCTTTTACTTTTGCGCGGTTGAAAATTTCTTCCGCTTTTTGTTTAATTTGATCTTGCGCCTGAGTTAGGTTAGGAAGTAAGCTTTGTACTTTTTCAGCTACTCCCGGTGCTGTTTGAGCTATAGAGATGGCTCCTTGGCCTGCTAGGGCTAAGCTTTGTTTAGCCATATTCAGTGTATTATTAATGAAAGCGCCAGCCATAGTGAAGGTAAAAAAGAAAGTGATTAATGTAGCAATTCCCCATGTCACAAAGCCATGCAGCGCATTCTTTAATGAGCAATTATGAAACGTAAGATTTCCAGTTACCAATCCTCCAAGAGACATGGCTACAACTCCGCTTAATAGTATCCATATAATAGGAATAAAAGCACTTATTGCTACACCTTGAGGATCAGCATTAAAACTAATAGCGCCAACACCTACTCCTAATAAATTAAAAGTCACTTGGCTCCCTAATCCCACAAGCACTCCAGCGAACACAGCGCTCCATGAAAATTTTTTCATCTCACCTCTACCGTTTAACTCTATATTTCTAATAGTAGATGAAGGAATAGCATTGTTAATGGTTGACATAATGTTCTCCTTATAAACGAGCATGTTAAAATAGGGCTTATTTTATAAAAATTATCATTCATCGTACCAGGCTTTCCTTAATAGAAATTTATCTTGGCAGGCGACAAACAAATTTTTATTCGGAAGAAGTTTAGCATAAATATTCTTTATTTAAAATATATAATAGCGTATGCCTTCTTGATGAGGGATATTCATAGGAATTTAAGACATTTTCTACGTTATGAAAGGTCACATCCTAAGAGGTGATCGGTATATATCTCTAAGCCCTTTTTTAAATAAACACAAATTATTTTTAAAAATAATTCCTGCTTATGATAAACGGGTAGTTGACAATAGAGCATTTTGAGCCTGGTTAGATTGCTGTATCTCACATGTAGCAGTTTTATAGTAGGTAAGCAAAATGGCAAAAGAAGTAAATAATAACATGTTAGCGCTGGTTTCATCAGCTTGGTGAGTTAATTTTAGTAATAGCCCCATCATGCCAATTCCGCTCGCTAATAAGAGAAAAGGCTTAAAAAATAAATGAGTATTCGTTTGAGAGAGATGCAGGCGCTGTTTTCTGGCAATAATGACAGGTAAATCTGCTGCAGTTAAAATATTGATGGTTTCTTTGTAGCGTTCAGGTATTAAGTAATTTGTTCGAGATCCGAGTTATTTTTCCTCCAATCCTTTTTCAAGATTAATTTGTCCTTCCTCCTTGTGCAACCTATACGGAGAAATAATTTTAGGAACAAGTGGGCTGCTGATCAAGCTCGATGCGATATTTGCGAGTTATCATGAATTTAAGTAGAGTTTTTTGATCTATATTGTTAACCCAATAAATTCAATTTTCCAGCCAATACTCAAGAGGTTGACTTAAGAATTTTTCTATCGTTAAACCTTGCCCACCCACTAATAATGATTTCTCTTTCTTGAATTTTTTACAGAAAGCAGTGATGCCTGGCAAAGCTGTTTTTCGATAATGACTTTTTATTTCTATAGGTAATATCTTATTTCCTGATTGAATAATAAAGTCTACTTCTGCATTCTGTTCTCGCCAATAAAATATTTTTATTGGGGTATTCAGGCTGCTATTAACGAGATAAGCGCCTATGGCAGATTCAGTCAGTCTATCCCAGTAGGTGGTGTCTGCCCGGGCTTTCTGGAATGTTCTTTGTTCTTGCGCTGAAATGAGGGCGGTATTTAACACTTGTAGTTTTGGACTCGAAGCGCGTTGTTGTAATGTATGGCCTGCAAATTTCGGCAAGCCCGTGATGATATGGGCGCTGCTCAGTAACTGCAAGTAATGAGCCAGTGTTGTCGTATTGCCAGCATCATGGAGCTGGCATAGCATTTTCTGATAAGATAATATCTGCCCCGAGTAGTGACACCCCAACTGAAATAATTGCCGTAATAATGCAGGTTTATTGATAGGATTTAATAAAAGAATATCACGTGAAATAGTTGTTTCAATCAGTGAATCATTAATATAACGCATCCAGCGAGTTTCATCTTGAATTAATTCCGCAGCACCTGGATAACCACCGAAATAAATATATTGTTCTAATGTCCAATCAAATGCGGCTTGCATTTCGGTGAACCTCCAATGTGTAATCGGAATTTGTTCAAACCGACCCGCTAAACTTTCTTTGAGTCCATTTTGCATAAGCAAGGGTGTAGAGCCTAATAATACCACTTTCAGTGGAATTTTATTTTGGGTATCTTCATCCCATAAACGTTTAATTATTTCAGACCAATTATTTATTTTTTGTACTTCGTCAATAACTAACAGAATACTGTGATTAGCGTTTTTAGGGGCTTCAAGACGTGCGAGAGACCATTGTTGTTCTAACCAAAAACGATCTCGTAGAGTAGGTTCATCTGCAGAAATATAAAGCGAAGGTGCTTTGAGTTTATTAATCACTTGACGTATGAGGGTTGTTTTCCCAACCTGTCTTGGCCCCGTTAATACTTGAATAAAACGGCGCGGCTCAAGTAAACGGCGATATAGCGTTTCAAAAATTTCTCTTTTAAACATAGGCTTATCCCTATAATTATAATTTACTCAATGCATTGAGTAAAATTGCTCACTACATTAAGTAATTTTACACGATATCCTGAGAAATAAAAATGGTTAAGAAAGGTTATCGTCCTAAATGTTAAAGCTTGGTTTTACAAAGGCTTAATTAATTCAATTACCGAATCCGTTGCGCTTTTCCAATTTAACCGCGTGCTATATTCATTAAATGCAGATAAAGAGAGTTGTTCATAGTTGGCATAGTTGCTCATGAGATTTATGATATAGTCGCAATAACGATTTACCAACGCATCTAAACCAAATGTCATGCCGTTAATGTTATCTCTTATAACGCTTGAAATACCTCCTACGTAAGATGAAAGACAGGGCAGACCAAACGCATTCGCTTCCGCAAAAACAATACCGAAGCATTCAGCACGGGAAGGGACAAATAGAAAATGAGACTCCTGCAATAAACGGGTTATTTTTTCTACGCCTTCTGGTGTGCGTTTTGAAATAAAGCCATGGCATTTAATATAATCAGGAATCTCTATATTTTCAGGCGGATAACAACCTATGAAATTTAATTCAACGGCTTGACCTGCTTTATGTAACGCTTTAGTGACATTAAAAACAATATCACCCCCTTTACGTTCCCAATGTTTGCCTATAAATAATAATTTTAAAATATTTTTTGAGCGAGATTTTATGATTTCATGAACTTGTTCGAGTGTATGGTGACATTGAATGTTAGCACCAAAAGGAACAACTTTTACTTTTTCTTTTGCGATGCCATAAATTTCTAACGCTGTGCGCGCTGCCCAATCAGAAGAAAAAATAGCGAATGTGCAACGTGATAAACATTCTTGCGTGATAATATTGCCTTGTTGAATAGAATTCGCAGAATGGTTAGAAAAGCTAGTATAAAAACCGAGTAAACCCGCATAAAGCGCATCTGTCCATAGGATAATAGGTTTCTGACTATCAAGATAGGTAATAGGGTTGATGAGAGGCGAAATAATGGCATCGACATCGAGTTTTTCTAATTTCTTTGCGACTTGCTGCGAATAATGTTTAGCAACGAATGTATTGAATCGAGGACTTTCTCGTTGACCACAGGTTATTTTTTTCCAGAATTGTTTAAGTTTAAAATAAGGCGGTAATTGACGTTTTAGGTTACCAATGCGTTCTATATCTATGCCTTGTTCCGAAAAAGCATTTGCCATATAAAAAGGCGTGCCAGACCAATTGCTAATATCAGTCGAATCAAAGGTGGTTACAAATCCGAGTTTCATGAAAGTTCCTTGATAGAAGGCAGTTGCCAAAAAAGAGTATTAAAACGAGAAATAGAAAAATGTTCTGCGGTGCGCTGAAAGCCTTTATCACGCCATTTTGTTAATTCAGTTTCAGACGCGTGATAAAATGCCAGCATCTTATCACCAAGCTGGTGAGGGTTTCTTGCATCAATCAAGATGCCTGAATCGCCAACCACCTCAGGAATACCATGCGTTTTAGTGGCAATAATAGGTACTTTTGCAATCATTGCTTCCAATAGAACTCGCCCAAATGCCTCTTTAACAGATGTTAGAATAAATACATCAAATGCTTTTAGTAAACCAAAACCCTGATCAATATAACCCGTTAAAATAATATTTTTTTCTAAATCAAGCGTTTTGATGTGTTGTCGCAAATTTCCTTCAAGTATACCATCACCTATGATAACGAGTTTAGCGTTAGGGCATTGTGCTTTGATCAATGCAAATCCATTGATTAATGTGTGTTGATCTTTCGCTTTAACCAAGCGCCCCAAGGTGCCAAATACAAAATGATTTTCCGCTAAATTTAATTTCTCTCTCGCGACATTGCGTGTTAAAAAAAGAGGTTCAGTGAGTGTAATATCAATCATATTATAAAGCGTAATCACACGCTCAGCAGGCACTCCCCAAATAGTGCGGCGTATATCATCTCTTACTGCGTCTGAGACACCCGCAAAAAACATATTTTTTTGTATTAAAGCGGCAATGACCAATCGTCTAACAATACTTTTTAACGTATTAAATTCATGCATTACAAAAAATAGCGCGGGTATTTTAGAAAATCGAGCGACCCAAAGCATAATATAACTGGGCTTATACCGATGACATATAACAATATGGAATTTTTTTTCGTGTTGGAATGCCAGCATTTTTTTAATAGCGACTATTTTTAAGCCCCGCGTTGTGCGCTTGGACGAGTTAAAAAAATAGATAGATTTTGCTAAATGTCTTTTTTTGATTTTTTCATCAGGCGCACCTGTTAAATAAGCAACAGTTACTTCATATTTTAAGGGATCAAATAACTTCGTATATTGATTACTAATATCAATAAATTGGGTAGCATAGCCATGGCCAAAAATAAGAATATTTTTACGCATTTCGCCCATATTTTTGTGCCTGTAACAGAATTCTATGCTAACATCCGATAATTCGCGAATTATAAGATATTGTTGGACATAAAGTATATGAAAATTACTAAAGCTATTTTCCCCGTTGCTGGGTTAGGAACCCGATTTCTGCCTGCGACCAAGGCAAATCCTAAAGAAATGATGCCCATCGTTGATAAGCCTTTGATTCAATACGCTGTAGAAGATGCTTTGGCGGCGGGTATTACAGAATTAATCTTCGTGACCAGTAGCAGCAAGCGGGCTATTGAAGATCATTTTGATTCTAACTTTGAGCTTGAATCTAACTTGCTGGAAAGAGGCAAGCAGGATTTACTTGATATTGTGCAAGGTATTTTGCCTTCAGGTGTCTCCTGTGCCTATATCCGTCAAAAATCACCCCAAGGATTAGGACATGCAGTGCTTTGCGCCAGGCAATTATTATCTAACGAACCTTTCGCTGTTTTATTGGCAGATGATTTAATTGATGGGGGCAAGCAATCCTGCTTGCAGCAAATGGTGGAAATATTCCAAAAAACACAGACGAGTGTGATAGCAGTTGAAAAAATTGCTGAGCAGGATACTAAAAAATATGGGGTTGTTGATGTGGAATCTACCGATCATTCAGTGACTCGTATTCGTGGCATTATAGAAAAACCAGAACCTGAAAATGCGCCTTCTAATTTAGGCGTTGTAGGCCGTTATATTTTAACCCCTGCGATTTTTGATCTTTTAGAAAATACGCCTCAAGGCTCAGGCGGTGAAATCCAATTAACAGATGGGATTGCGAAATTATTAAGAAAAGAAGCTGTCATGGCCTATCAATTTCAAGGTAAGCGCTATGATTGTGGTACCAAGTTAGGTTATTTGGAAGCCACTATGGCGTATGCGCTGAAGCACCCTGAAGTGGAAGCAGATTTTCGGTTATTGTTAAAAGAGTTTGCTGAATGCGCTGTTTAACAGTACCCCATTATTTCTTGTATTCTATTGCAGCGATATTCAGCGTTCTGTGTTCTGTCTGGGTGAGTAGCCATGCATTGATTAATCCCGATGGGATTTGCTATTTAAAAAGCGCAGCCGCCATGAAAAATGGTATTCATTTTGCGATGAGTGTATGTGATCAGGCAAAGTGGCCATTATACGCCTGGTTAATCGCGAAGTTAGTGAGCCTGACGCAATTATCGTATGTGCATGCTGCTTATACGTTGGATGGTTTTTTCTCGTTATTGACTGTTTTATTTTTTATGAAGATTTTGTCCTTTTTAGTTCTCTCTTCAGACCGAGCGTCATTGCAAATTCGCTCATCTTGTATTTTATCGTTAGGGGCTTTGGTGATATTACTCGCGCATGAATTTAATGCCGTGAAAGCGTATATTATTCGTGACCATGGTTTTTGGGCATTTTATTTATTCTCTATTTTAGCGTTACTGTATTATTTTCGTGAACGGCAATGGCGATATGCGTTTGCCTGGAGCGTAAGCAGTGTTATTGCAACATTATTTCGTATTGAAGGAGCGATTTTTTTGCTCGTCATTCCATGGATCGCGTGGCTTGAGATGAATGTCCCCCTCATGACTCGCTTCAAAACTTTTTTTCAATTAAATATGCTCATTATAATAGCCAGTATTTTTGCCTGCGGAGCATTTTTAGTTTATCAACCTCATTTAAGTGGGCGTTTATCTGAGTTGCAATTCCAGCTATTACATGGCCTCATGGTACTTCAGCAAAATTTCCAACTAAAGTCAGCAGGCTTGGCACACGCTGTATTAAGTGAATATAGTGCGCATGATGCAACGCGTATATTATTTATTACGCTCATCGTATGGTATGTTTATAGCGTGATCATTAATTTATCGCTGACTTATAGCGTATTATTAGTCTATACGTGGGCTAAAAAATTAATCGCGACAACTTATACAACGCGATTAGTGTTGTGGAGTTATGTACTTCTTAACGTACTCGTGACTATTATATTCCTAGGGCAAAATATGTTTCTTTCCAAGCGCTATTTACTCGCTTTATCATTGACATTAATGCTATGGATTCCTTTTGCGTTATATGATTTTTTACGGCAATGGTCTCAGCGAAAATGGCCTTTCTTATTAGCGACACTCTTTATTTTAATTGCGTTTTTAGTGCAGATGTACAGGAGATTGCTTTGAATATTACAGTGATTGGCACAGGTTACGTAGGGTTAGTTACAGGCGCATGTTTTGCTGATTTAGGTAATCAAGTAGTGTGTGTGGATGTCAACCAGGAAAAAATTGCGAATCTTAACCAAGGTATTTTACCTATTTATGAGCCTGGTCTTGAAGCGATGGTTGCCTTAAACAAGACAGAAGGGCGTTTGCATTTTGTGACATCTTTGCAAGAAATTACGGCAGAACCGCAAGTGATTTTTATCGCTGTCGGTACCCCGAGCGATAAAGATGGATCAGCAAATATGCAATATGTATTAGAAGCTGCGCGTGCTATTGGTGCTTGCATTAAAAATGATTGTATTGTAGTGGGCAAGTCAACAGTTCCTGTCGGTGTAGCAGATCAAGTCAAAAATACCATTCAATCAGAATTCACTAAACGTCATGTATCTGTTCAATTTGATATAGTGAGTAATCCTGAATTTTTACGCGAAGGTGCAGCCATTCAGGATTTCATGCAGCCTGACCGTATTATTATTGGAGCGGCATCAGAAAAAGCAAAAGCAGTCATGCTAGAGTTATACACACCTATTTTACGTCATCCTGAAAAAATATATTTCATGAGTGTGAAAGATGCGGAAATGACAAAATACGTTGCAAATGCGATGTTGGCAACTAAAATCTCTTTTATGAATGAAATGGCCGTGCTATGTGAGCGTATGCAAGTGGATGTCGAGAATGTACGATTAGGCATTGGTTCTGATTCTCGAATCGGCCATTTATTTATTAATCCAGGCTGCGGCTATGGAGGTTCTTGTTTTCCGAAAGATGTGAAAGCGCTGATTAAAATGGCAGAAAACAATGGCATTGAACCTTGGGTGCTGCGCGCAGTGGAGCAACGCAATGTTCATCAAAAACAACTATTACCTCATAAAATCATCCAATTATTTGGAGAGGATCTCTCAGGTAAAATAATAGGCGTCTGGGGTTTGTCTTTTAAACCAGGGACAGATGATATGCGAGAAGCTTCTTCTTTGGTTTTGTTGGAGCACCTCATTGCACGGAATGCACGTGTACAAGCGTATGATCCTGTCGCCATGCCTGCAGCACGTAAGATAGTACCCGCAGAGTGGCTACAAGAAGGTAACTTACAATTGATGGAGCATCAATATGACGCAGTTCATCAGGCAGATGCTTTGGTGTTAGTGACAGAGTGGAAGACATTTTGCTATCCTGATTTGGAAATCATGAAAAAAATCATGCGATTACCTATTGTCTTAGATGGTCGCAACCAATATGATCCCATGCATATGAAAGACGCGGGATTTGAGTATTACGGCGTAGGCCGATAAGGGTTTTTATTACAAAAAACTATTAATTTTAAAACAAACCAGGTCATGATATGATAGCCAATCTGTTTATAAAAAAAGCGATAAAAAGATGCTAAGACAAAGAACCTTAAAAAACGAAATTAAGGCAACTGGCGTAACACTACATGGTGGAGAACGAGCTGAATTAATTCTAAGGCCAGCGCCGCCTGATACAGGTGTTATTTTTCAACGTACAGATCTATCTCCTATGGTTGAAATTCCAGCCCTTTCAGAATATGTAGGTGATACCAGGTTATCCACTTCATTAGTGAAAAATGGCATTCGCGTTGCCACAGTAGAGCATTTGCTTTCTGCGTTTGCAGGATTAGGTATTGATAACGTCTACGTTGGCGTGAATACATCTGAAATTCCCATTATGGACGGCAGTGCGGCTCCTTATGTATTCCTGGTGCAATCAGCAGGTATTCAAGAACAAAGCGCACCTAAGCGTTTCATTCGCATTAAACGTAAAGTGATGGTAGAAGACGGCGATAAATGGGCTTATTTTGAACCTTTTGAAGGGTTCAAGGTAACATTTAGCATTGAATTTAATCATCCAGTTTTTCAGATGCACAGCAAAACCGCTACATTAGATTTTTCAAGTACATCCTATGTAAAAGAAGTCAGCCGTGCTCGCACGTTTGGTTTTATGAAAGATTTTGAAGATTTACGCAGGATGAATTTAGCACGTGGCGCCACCTTGAAGAATGCAGTGGCCATTGATGATTTCCGTGTACTGAATGAAGATGGCTTACGTTACGAAGACGAATTTGTGAAGCATAAAATTCTCGATGCAGTTGGGGATCTTTATTTACTAGGATCTAGCTTGATTGGTGCGTTCAATGGCCATAAATCAGGCCATGCACTGAATAACACTTTATTACGTAGATTATTAGAACGTCAGGATGCCTGGGAGTATGTTACATTTGACCAAAAATCCACACATGCGCCTATTTCTTATGTGCGGCCTATGTTAGTGTTTGATAAAGCGTAGAAGTTAATACTTGGCTATTTAATACTTCGCTATTTTTTCAAGAATAACCTTCAATTTTTCATCTGTATCGGCGAGCTTGTTAGCAGTTTCATGCAGGAGTTTCGCATTTCGTGCAGAAAGTGTTTGTTGGGGGCCACGGCGAGCAGGTGTGGTGGCGGGTATATAATTTGGCTGAACCTTACAGCAAATTGCTTTAATTGATGCGAAATCTGGATAAGAACGAAGCTTGGGCAATAATTCGGGTATATAAAATCGAAAGCGTGTCACCCAATGCGGATTATCTGCCATTGCGATCAGTGAAGTTCCCTCAATATTAACAAGATGGCAGTGCTGCGTGAGTAGATTTTCTTCCTCTAAAGATTCCTGTAACCATTGATTCCATTGTTTGATTTGTTTTAATCGAGATAGAAACACGCTCAGTGTTTTACTGTCCTGCTGAAAATACTGCGTGACTGCAGAATAATTATTTATTTGGAGCATATCCCCGTAACACCTTAAGTGATGATATCTGATGTATCTGTTTCTGATGCGTCTTTTGTTTTATGATTTTTTAATATTCCAAAACGCGCAGCCAATAAAGTCAGTTCTACATCGTTGCTAATGCCTAATTTCTTGAAAATACGGTAACGATTGCTGTTAACTGTTTTTTGATTGATACCTAATTTAACAGCAATTTCATCTATTTCTTGCCCATTCACAATCATGAGCATGATTTGTAATTCACGCTCAGATAACATATCCAGCTCAGATTCTCCTCCTTTGCCAGAAGAACTCTTTAATGCTAATCGTTGGGCAATATCATCACTGAGATGGCGTTGTCCTGCATGCACAATACGAATCGCGCGAATCATTTCATCTGTGGTACAGCCTTTTGTAATATAGCCTGCAGCACCTGCTTGTAATAAACGGGAGGGATAAGGCTCATCGAGATGTATCGTTAGTATTAAAATTTTAATATCAGGATCATGCCGTAGCATTTTATTTGTTGTTTCTAAACCATCCATGCCAGGCAATTGTACATCCATAAGTACGACATCAGGCGTTAATTCCTTTGCTAAGCGAACCGCTTCCTCGCCTGTGCCCGTCTCACCCATGACCTTAAATCCAGGGATATCTGTTAATAACAGTGTGAGAGCTGTACGAATAAGTGCATGATCCTCAACTATCAAAATTTTAATCAATGACTTTCTCCTTATGGTTATATCCGTATCCAAAGCTAAACATTTTTTCACTGAACATACTGTATAACAAAATAATAAAATAGTAATAACGATATTGGCTAGACATTTTGTAAGATTAATGCGTATTTATGAATGCGCTTACCTGTTAGGCAAACCTCAGCAGTTTTTGCTGAATGTGACGCGATGGGGCAGTCATATAAACAAGGAAGGGGTTCCTGCTTCTTTTAGCAGGAACTCCTAGCCAGGTCTTGACAGCATTCTATTAATGATATTAGTATGCAAATCTATAGATGGCGCGGGGTGCTGAGAAGTCAGCTGAGAAACACCCGTTGAACTCGATCTGGGTTATACCAGCGTGAGGAACGCCTATCGAACTCGAACCTATTAAAAATAAACGCGCTACATCGTTGGGTGTTTAGTCGATTTCTTTGCCATCTTAATTTTCTTTTATTATAGGAGAAACAATCATGACTTCGCTTAAAACTCGAACAACCTTATTACTTAATTGGTACGCAAACCCTTACCATACACCTGTTTTTGCTGCAAAGGCATTAGGTTTTTACGAAGACGAAAGCATCAAACTAGCTATTTTAGAACCGACCGATCCTAGCGATGTCACTGAAATAGTCGGTACAGGACAAGTGGACATTGGCTTAAAAGCTATGCTGCATACTGTTGCGGGTTATGCAAAAGGCTATCCTATTCGTTCTGTTGGGACGCTATTAGACGAACCACCCACAGGGTTAATTGCTTTAAAATCCAGTGGGATTAATACTTTTCAGGATATAGTGGGCAAGCGCATCGGTTATATTGGTGAATTTGGTAAAAAAATTATAGATAATTTAGCACAGCATGCAGGTATTGATTCTAATAGCTATGAAACTGTAAGAACTGGCATGAATATCACAGATGCTATTTGCAGAAATATTGTCGATGCAGGGATTGGGTTTATTAATTTTCAAAAAGTTGAATTGGAACATTTACACAATGAAGTGAATTTTCTGCGTCTGGATCAATTGGCTGGACTCGGCTGCTGCTGTTTCTGTTCGATTCAATATATAGTGCCAGAGAAAACCATTCAAGAACAACCTGAAATGTTAAAAAAATTCTTGCTGGCGACACAACGGGGGGTTGCTTTCACAACTGAAAATCCCGATGAAGCGTATGAATTACTCTGCCAGCAAAAACCGCAATTACGTACCGAGTTATATCAAAAAATCTTTTATCGCTCGTTGCCATTTTTCTCACGTCCCATGTTAAACGTAGAACGTGATTGGAATAAAGTGAATCGTTATATGCAGCATCTGAGTATCGTAGAACCCGGATTTGATATTACAAAATGTTATACGAATGACTATTTACCAGTCGTTCCGTATTCAGATATTGAACCTATTGCGTGCTGCGCTTAAATTTAAAATGAAAGCAGGTATTGCAGGCGGTGGTATTTTGGGGCAACTGCTTGCATTTGCCCTTATCAATACTGGATGGGACGTCACTTTATTTGATTTTAGAAATGATTTTAGAAAGAAGAAAACCTGTAGCGAAACAGCAGCAGGTTTGCTTTCACCCATTGCTGAATTAAATAAAAATGATTTATCTATTTTTAAATTAGGATTAGAGGCGATTGAGCAACATTGGCGACAAGTGCTGGCGCATTTTGATGAAAAAATATATTTTCAGCGAAAAGGTAGCTTACTCGTAAGCTATAAAAAAGATGATGCCGAGTTAACTCATTATATTCAATTGATTTCAGAAAAATTAGGTAATAGTCAGAATGAACACTATCAATTTTTATCTCAAGATGAAATAAAAAAATTAGAACCGCAAATCACCCGTTTTCAACAAGGCTATTATTTTCCTGCCGAAGCACAATTAGATAGCCAGGCATTATTAAAAAATCTTCAAGAAAAACTTATCGCGAATGGGATCCATTGGATAGAAAATGCGTATGTACAACAGCTATATCCAGGAAAAATTCGCGTAGAAAATAATGATCATTTATTTGATTTAGTGTTTGATTGTCGCGGCCTGGGCGCGAAAAATGAATTTGAAAATTTACGTAGCGTTCGCGGTGAACTCGTATGGCTGCATGCGCCTTTAGTGAATATTACCCGCCCCATACGCTTGTTACATCCTCGATATAGTTTATATATCGCGCCAAGACCTGATCATCACTATATCCTTGGAACGAGTGAAATTGAATCGGATGATTTGAGTCCTATTTCAGTGCGCACGATGCTTGAATTATTAACGGCTGCTTATAGCATTCATCCTAATTTTAGTGAAGCGCGTGTTATCAATACAGCGACCCATTGCCGCCCTACGTTAGCGGATAATCTTCCTAAAATAAAATATTCCGAGGGTTTAATCGCCATCAATGGGTTGTATCGTCATGGATTTTTGATCGCACCCAGTTTGGTGTATGATGTACTCCGTTGGATTGAACAGGGAATATCGGCGGTTCACTATCCTCAATTATGGGAAATATATCAATAAAATAAAGAAGGCTCATTTAACTGTGTCATTCCCGCGAAGGCGGGAACCTATTCTAACGGGCAACTAAATCTATGTTAGTAAGTGTAATTATTTTACTAAAGTTAGTTTAGCTACCCGTCAAAATCGCTTTTGCGGGAATGACACAGTTAAATGAATGTTCTTAGAAAACACGGGGGAAATATGATTGAAGTTTTTATTAATAATCAACCAAACACAGTCGAAGAAAATAGCACGCTATTAATATTAATAGAAAAAACCCATTGTACACACGATTGTTATGCGGTTGCTTTGAATGGAAATTTTATTCCACGTTCACACTATACAAAAACTATTTTACAAGAAAAAGATGTGGTTCATATCGTGACTCCAATGCAGGGCGGATAAATCATGTGGGAATTAGCAGGTAAATTATTGTCGAGTCGATTTTTGTTAGGGACTGCACAGTATCCATCGTTACAAATCATGAATGATGCGATTGCTGCGTCTCACGCAAGTGTGCTGACTGTTTCATTAAAAAGAGAGATGCCCCAAAAAAATGGCGGGGGCGCATTTTGGGCTAATTTGAAAAACCTTAATTGTCATCTCTTACCTAACACGGCAGGCTGTCATCGTGCTGATGAAGCAATTATGTTAGCTGAAATGGCACGTGAATTATTTGAAACAAACTGGATTAAATTAGAAGTGATTGGGGATGATTATACTTTACAGCCAGACCCTTTTGAACTTGTCAAAGCAAGCGCAGAGTTAGTGAAAAGAGGATTTGAAGTTTTCCCTTATTGCACAGATGATCTCGTATTATGCAAACGCTTGGTAGACACGGGTTGTCAAATTTTAATGCCGTGGGCTGCGCCCATTGGGTCAGGCAAGGGAATTTTGAATCCGTATGCGTTAGAAATATTGCGTGTTCGTTTGCCTCAGTCTATTTTAATTATTGACGCTGGCATTCGTACACCCTCAGAAGCCGCTTATGCAATGGAGTTAGGTTATAATGCTGTTTTGTTAAATACGGCTGTCGCAATGGCTAAAAACCCTGTTCAGATGGCTGCTGCTTTTCATGGAGCCATTAGAGCAGGGCGTATGGCTTTTGAGGCAGGAATTATGCCAGAAAGAAATGTGGCGCATCCAAGTACTGCCTTAATTGATACACCTTTTTGGCAACAAGAAAGTATTTAAATGGGAAATCTTATGTCGTTTACAACAGATGAATTAAACCGATACTCACCACACTTCATGTTAGAACAAGTGGGTTTTGCAGGCCAACTCAAATTAAAAAATGCTCGCGTGTTATGTATAGGGGCAGGGGGATTAGGTTCATCCTTATTACTTTATCTTACGGCAGCAGGTGTCGGAACAATGGGTATAGTCGATGACGATAAGGTTGAATTAAGCAATTTACAAAGACAAATTTTATATCAGGAAACACATTTGGGTTATCAAAAAGCGCTGGTTGCAAAGCAACAATTAATGGCGCTTAATTCCAATACGCATATTACTATTTATCCTGAGAGATTGAATGCAAACAATGCTGAATCTATAGCAAGCCAGTACGATATTATTGCGGATTGTTCCGATAATTTTTTGACGCGATATTTAGTCAATGATATTGCATTTTCTCTTAACAAACCTTATGTTTTTGCGAGTGTCACACAATTCACTGGCCAATGCGCCATTTTTTTAGGCCACAAATCACCTTGTTTTCGTTGTTTATTCCCAGTGGTTCCCCCTGCCGATATTTCTCCTCCTTGTATGAGTAGCGGCGTGTTAGGTGTGCTGCCAGGTCTGCTAGGCACGCTACAGGCAGCTGAAATTCTTAAATGGATATTAGAACTTAATAATAGTAATAGTAATAGTAATAGCCTAGCAGGAAATTTATTGACTATTGATTTATTGACAATGAAGTTTGAAACATTACGTTTTCAGCGAAATACAGAATGTGTTCTTTGTACTCAACAAGAAGTAGCGCTATGAAAAAAGAAATAGGGTTATATCCTATTGTTGATAGTAGTGATTGGGTAGAAAAATTATTACCTCTAGGAGTCAAAACAATACAGTTGCGTATTAAAGATAAAAAAAGCGTTGAACTAGAAAATGAAATTAAACGCAGTGTAGCACTTGCTAAAAAACATCACGCTAATTTGTTTATTAATGACTATTGGGAATTAGCGATACGCTATAACGCTAATGGCGTTCATTTAGGTCAAGAAGATTTAGACACGGCTGATATTAAAATGATACGGAACGCAGGGTTATATCTCGGCATCAGTACGCATTCTGAGACTGAAGTTGCACGGGCCCACGCGCTAAAACCTTCTTATATTGCATTCGGCCCTATTTTCCCCACCACCAGTAAAGTCATGCTATATCCCGCGCAAGGTATCACACGGCTAAAACGTTTGCGCCAGCAGTTATTAAACTATCCTTTAGTGGCCATTGGTGGGATCAATCTTGAAAGATTGCCAGAGATACTTGCTACTCACGTTGATGGTATCGCGGTTATTTCTGCTATTACACAAGCCGCGGACCCTATTGAGATGGCAAGAAAGTTAATGGCTGCTACTTTCTAAATATTTATCCGCATCCAATGCTGCCATACACCCAAATCCGGCAGAGGTAACTGCCTGTCGATAAACAGGGTCAGCCACATCACCTGCTGCAAATACCCCAGGCACACTGGTGGCAGTTGCATTGCCTTTTAAGCCACTTTGAATTTCAATATAACCATTAGCATCCATCGTTAATTGTCCTTTAAAAATAGCAGTATTGGGTTTATGTCCAATCGCAATAAAAACACCAGAAGCATCGATGAATTGAGTTTCATCTGTTATCGTATTTTTTATTTTAATACCCGTTACGCCTGAATCATTCCCTATAATCTCATCTGTAACATGGTTCCATGCAACGGTGATATTGGTTTTTTTCTGCAAACGATCAGACAGAATTTTTTCCGCGCGAAATTTATCTCGTCTATGCACAACAGTCACCTGCGATGCGATATTAGAAAGATAAAGCGCTTCTTCAACAGCCGTATTACCGCCACCCACCACAACGACTTTTTGATGACGATAAAAAAAACCATCGCAAGTGGCACAAGCAGAAACCCCTTTGCCCATAAACGCTTTTTCTGACGGTATCCCAAGATATTGCGCACTGGCTCCTGTTGCGATAATCAGCGCATCGCAAGAATAGGTTGTTTCGCCTTGTAAAATAAAGGGTCGTTGACTTAAATTAACCGAATTGATTTGATCAAAAATAACGGCTGTTTTGAAACGTTCTGCATGACGTTGCATACGCTCCATCAAAGCAGGGCCTTGTAATCCTTCGACATCTCCTGGCCAGTTATCAACATCAGTAGTGGTCGTTAATTGACCGCCTGGCTCCATGCCTGTTATGACAATAGGGTTCAAATTCGCACGTGCCGCATAAACAGCCGCAGTCCAGCCAGCAGGGCCTGAACCTAAAATAATTAAACGATGATGTTGAATTGATGGCATAATAATTCCTGGAAGTGATCGTTTTTTCATTAAGAATAGAGTGGTATAGTACGAGAAGTCATAAAAATTATAAATAAAAACTTGATACAGGAGTTTTGTTTGAAACAAGCGCAAAAAAATAAAGTACCCCGTCGCCTGATCACCATTCGCATGGGGCATCGCTTACGCGAAGGCATTTTACTGGTCTCTATTGCCTTGGCCATGTTTTTAATGGTGTCTTTTGTCTCTTATCACAGCACTGATCCAGGTTGGTCAAGCACAGGGATAGGCAATCAAGTCTTAAATTGGGGTGGCCGTATAGGTGCTTTTTTTGCAGATGTATTCTTATCTATTTTCGGATTTATTGCATACTTATTACCGCCAATGATTGTGTTAGCGGCATGGTTAGGTGTGAGAGAATCATCTGATGTAACCACAACCAAAACGAGTGAACTCATTTTTAAATTACTCGGTTTTTTGTTGGTTTTATTCAGCAACTGTGGCTTAATCACCTTGTTTTTTACACAAGAAACACACTTTTTACCTACGACTACCGGCGGTATTCTCGGTGATCTCATTGCAGCTCAGCTAACGCACGTATTAAACCCCATGGGCAGTGTATTATTATTAATGACAGCCTTATTATGCGGAACAACTTTATTTGCCGGGATTTCCTGGTTAGGGGTTATTGATAGAATCGGTTCAAAAGTAACGAATTTATTTGAAGAGATGCAAAAGGTTCTATCTAAAAAAAGCAGTCCTAAAATAGCCACTGAAATTGCTGAACCCGTGCTCACTTTATTTCAAGAAAAAATTAAAAGCCCTGCAAAACCCAAAATAGCAGAGCCTAAAATGATAGAACCCACCTTACATAAGCAATTACACACGCAGCCAGTCAAAAATAAAACAATCACACCTTCTGTCACGCTTTCAACAGGCATGCTACCACCGCTCACTTTATTAAATCCACCGCCGCCACCCTCCGGCAAAGCATTTTCTAATTTAAATTTTGAAGAACTATCACAACTTGTTGAGCAAAGATTACTGGATTTTGGCGTAGCCACTAAAGTGGTCGCTGTGCATCCAGGCCCCGTCATCACACGTTTTGAATTAGATTTGGCAGCAGGCGTCAAAGTCAGCAAAATTAGCGGATTAGCTAAAGACATTGCGCGCTCTTTATCTGTTACCAGCGTACGGGTCGTTGAAGTGATCCCTGGAAAATCAGTGATAGGTTTAGAATTACCGAATGAACACCGTGAATTAGTTTGTTTGCGTGATATTTTAGAATCCCCTCGTTATGTGCAATCCTCTTCACCGCTTAGTTTAGCATTAGGAAAAGATATAGCAGGTTTCCCGATCATCGTTGATTTAGCAAAAATGCCGCATTTATTAGTAGCAGGTACGACAGGCGCGGGAAAATCCGTGAGTCTGAATGGCATGATACTCAGTATGCTATTTAAAGCAACTCCCGAACAATTACGTATTATTATGATTGACCCTAAAATGCTGGAATTATCGGTGTATGAAGGTATTCCGCATTTATTAACTCCCGTGATTACTGATATGAAAGATGCAGCAAATGCGCTGCGATGGTGCGTTGCTGAAATGGATAGACGTTATAAACTGATGTCTGCGCTCGGCGTGCGTAACCTGGCAGGTTACAATCTCAAATTAATGGAAGCTGTTCAAGAAGGTAATCCTATACCAACACCCGCCTGGTTAATAGCCATGGGTAACCAACCACCGACATTACAACCGTTGCCAATGATTGTGGTTGTCGCAGATGAGTTGGCGGATATGATGATGGTAGTCGGTAAAAAAGTAGAAGATCTAGTAACCCGTATTGCACAAAAAGCACGTGCAGCAGGTATACATTTAATTTTAGCAACACAACGGCCATCTGTGGATGTGATTACAGGATTAATCAAAGCTAATATTCCAACGCGTATCGCGTTTCAAGTGTCATCACGCATTGATTCACGCACGATTTTAGATCAGCAGGGGGCGGAGCAATTATTAGGTAACGGTGATATGTTATATTTGCCGCCAGGAACAGGTGTACCTGTGCGAGTACACGGCGCGTATGTTGCTGATGAAGAGGTGCATAGAGTAGTCGCTGCATGGCAGACGTATGCCAAACCTGTTTATCTCGAAGAAGTGGTTGAGGCTCATAATGAAGAAAGCGGTGGTGACACTGAGCAAGGCAGTGGGGAAGCAGACCCGCTTTATGATGAAGCCTTACGTATTGTGACTGAGTCACGCCGCGCTTCCATTTCTTTAGTACAACGTCGTTTGCGTATTGGGTACAATCGAGCTGCGCGGATTATGGAAGACATGGAATTAGCGGGTGTGGTAAGTTCGATGGATCATAGCGGGTCACGTGAAGTATTAGCTGCTGCACCCCCCGTAGATTAATTAAGATGGACTCCTAAAATGAAAAAAATTCTCTTCCTTATTTCTTTATTTTTTTATATGAATGTTTATGCAAATCCTGCAACAATTCAATTAACAGAATTACTATCAGCTATTCAAACCTTGCAAGCGGATTTCACTCAAACTATTTCTAATCCTCAATCAAAAAAAACTATACAGCAATCCTCCGGGCATGTTATTTTACAACAACCTGGAAAATTTCGTTGGGAAGTAAAAAAACCCGTTGCGCAGCTTATCGTAGCGAATGGTAAACATTTATGGATTTACGATCCTGATTTAGAGCAAGTCACTATCCGTTCTCTCAATAAAGAAATAGGCGAAACACCTGCTTTTTTGTTAAGTAATCCTCGCATTGCCTTAGAAAAAAATTTCCATGTCCAAGCTATTAAAAATACTGCCTCTTTGCATTGGTTTTTATTAATACCCAAGAATCGCAATACTCTGGTTGCTTTTATTAAAATAGGCTTTCTGAAAAATCAAATTCGCGAAATGGATTTGCAAGATCACCTGGGGCATAATACAGTCATTGAATTTTATAACATTACTTTGAATCACCCGCTTGTCTCTTCTTTATTTAATTTCAAACCGCCTCGCCACATTGATATAATTGATGAAACTCGCCTTTGACTTTAGATCATTCACTAGACTATAATTCAATTTTTTTATTAGAGAGGGCTAAGTAATGGCAAGAACAAGGGGTAATATGAATATATGGCGTGATCGTCTCAATGACTTGGGAAATGCCGTATTTGGTTTCTGTGAAATTGCGCTTGCTGATACAACAGCAACAGCAGTAGTAGATACAGGCTTGCCTCAGTTTGCTCTGTTTGCAGGTGTGTTTGATATTTATGAGGCATGGAACAATCAAGAAAAGTTATCACAAGTTTCAAGAGGTCTCAGACTAGGTGCAGGTATATTTTCAGCAGTTGAAGGCATTGAAAATTTCAGTAGTTTTGCATTAGGTGCGCCAGGTGGCGGGTTACTGCCCATCGCTCTTGCAGTGAGAGCAGGGGTTGATTTGTTTTGCGCGATGGAAAAATTTTCGGTAAAGATAGCCAGTAGCGGTGACTCGAATAGGACCCCATCTTCTCCTCCTGGAATAGCAGATGTTATAGACGTGCTCAAAAAAGCCATTGCATTTACGGGTTGGTGTTTAGTTGCTTGTGGAAACCCTCTAGGTTGGGGATTCTTACTCGCTTCAGCAACGTTATCCTTCTTTTCGAGAGCTCAGTGTTTGGGAGGACAAGGGTTGTTTTCTAAACAACAACAGGCAGGCAGTAACACGTACCAACCTAATGATGCTTATAATGCTCCATCTACTTCATCTACTTCATCTACTCTATAGTAAATAGATGTACGAACTTGTAGCAACTGCCTTTAAAATGTAAATTTCAAGACAGTTGCTACAGAAAATTTCATGAGGATATAACTATGGCTGATGGCAAATTAGGTATCCCAAATGATATTTCAAATATAATTCTTGGTTTGAGCGGTAGTGGTCTAGCAGGATATCTTGGAGTTGCTGCGACTACAGCAGGGCAAGTGGTGGGTCTCTTGCCTATTGTTGGAATTGCAGCAAGTTTACTGGATTTATGGTATGCGAAGCAGCAATACGATGAACGAGAGGAATGGAGGGATTTTAGTTTTGATGAAAAGGAAAAGCAAGGCTTTTTTAGTTGCTGGAGCGAGCAAGGATCGATTGTTACAAGATCAATTTCAGCTATGCTTTTGCTTATCGCGAGTCTTGATGTACTCCTGGAAACCCATACTTTTATCCTCGGTGCACGTGGTTGCAGCTTGCTTCCTCTTATTTATACAGTTAAATCAGCAGTTGATTTCGTAGATGCTTGCGCATCACTCAGTGTCATAATAAAAAAAGAAAATGGTATTAAAAGCCAAGAAGGAAAAGCTGCATGTGCAAACGTGCTTGCGCAAGTAATGACATTTGCAGGTTGGACTTTCCTTGCTTGTGGGAATCCTCTGGGTTGGATGTTTTTAGCGGCGACTATAGTGCCTCACGCTGCCAGGTTATGGTATGGAGTTGGATTTTTTGGAAAGAAACCACAGAGTAACGTCAAACTAAGTATTGAAGAGCATTATAGCAGGGGCGAGTTCTCACTTTTTATGGCGTAAGAAGGAGCCAGTTAAACGAACATTCTCCCATTCAATTAATCCAACTATAATACGGATTGCAATCCAAAGAGCGTGTCTAATCCATTCCATATTAATGCCTACAAACATCCATCGTACTATTTGCGTTGGTCTGGTTCGCTCGTTATAATCACCTGACTTATAAGGACAAAGGAATTTAATCGCTGTGCGTAAGAAAAGACCCATAAACTTAAATCTTTTAACGATTCGGTTTCCATTACCCGCTATTGTGTCGATATTACATCGCATTTCAGGGGTTTTTTTGTTTTTATTAATCCCTTTTATGCTCTGGGGGCTTCATCTTTCACTGGCTTCTCCACAGGATTTTGATGATTTACATTCTTTTTTATCTTCTCTACCCATGAAACTCATGATTTGGATAGGTTTGTCTGCGTTTACTTATCATTTTATGGCTGGCATCCGCCATTTGTTCATGGATATCCATATCGGCGAAGAGCTTAAAAGCGGCCGATTATCAGCTCAATTAACACTTATTTTTAGTATCGTTGTTATTCTTTTCATAGGCATTTGGTTATGGTGAAATCTGTTTTAAGTGTGAACCATTCAGGATTAACCCAATGGTTAATTCAGCGCGTCAGCGTGGTTATCATGAGTATTTATACCATTGGGCTGGTTTTATTTTTAATCATGCACCCAGGTACAATTGGAAGTGTAGAATTTGCGAATTGGCATTTACTTTTCACGCATGGATGGATGAAACTGGCGACTATTTTATGTGTATTAGCTTTATTGTTTCACGCGTGGGTAGGCATGTGGACAGTTTTTACAGATTATATTAAGCCTTTTTGGTTGCGATTTATTTTAGAATTAGTGGTTTTTTTAGCGTTAATTTTATTTTTTTTCGCAGCGCTATTGATCTTATTGGGGTGATTGTATGGGGTGTTTAGGTAATGAATTTAGCAACACAAGTATTTGATGCAGTGATTGTGGGCGGTGGGGGAGCAGGGCTGCGTGCTTCGTTAGAATTAGCTCAATCAGGGTTGAATGTTGCGGTGATTTCTAAAGTATTCCCCACACGTTCCCACACTGTTTCAGCGCAAGGCGGCATTAACGCCGCACTCGGAAATACGGATGGCAGTGATGATTGGCGCTGGCACATGTATGACACTGTCATGGGCTCTGATTTTTTAGGTGACCAAGATGCTATTGAATACATGTGTCAAAATGCACCCGAAACTATTTATGAATTAGAACACATGGGCTTGCCCTTTTCGCGTCTTGAAGATGGTAAAATCTACCAGCGTGCTTTTGGCGGCCAGACACGAAATTTTGGTGGAGAATTAGTCCATCGCACCTGTTGCGCGGCTGATCGCACAGGCCACGCGATGCTGCATACACTCTATCAAAAAAATATAGAAGCAAAGGCTAAATTTTTTAACGAATGGTTTGCGATTGATCTCGTAAAAACTGAGCAGGGTATTGCAGGTGTGGTGGCTCTCAATATCGAAACAGGTGAAGTCATTTTCTTAAAAGCACGCGCAACCGTATTAGCGACAGGTGGCGCGGGGCGTATTTTTCAATCTACAACCAATGCGCATATTAATACAGGCGATGGTTTCGGTATGGTATTACGCGCAGGCTTGCCATTACAAGATATGGAGTTTTGGCAATTTCATCCCACAGGTATTGCAGGTGCAGGCGTATTAATTACTGAAGGCAGCCGTGGTGAAGGGGGGTATTTAATTAATAAAGATGGCGAACGTTATATGGAACGCTATGCGCCTCATCTGAAAGATTTATCTTGTCGTGATATTGTCGCACGTTCTTCTATGATCGAAATTCGCGAAGGCCGTGGCTGCGGCCCCAAAGGAGATTACGTATTATTAAAATTAGATCACCTGGGTGCAGATGTCATTAATGAACGATTACCTGGTATACGTGAACTTTCTATTACATTTGCAGGGGTTGATCCACTTAAAAATCCTATCCCTGTTGTGCCGACTTGCCATTATTTAATGGGCGGTATCCCGACCAATATTCATGCACAGGTTTTAACTGTCAAAGATGGAAAGGATCATATTGTTGAAGGTCTGTATGCAGCAGGTGAGTGTGCCTGCGTATCTGTGCATGGTGCTAACCGATTAGGCGCGAATTCATTACTCGATATTGTTGTCTTTGGCCGCGCAGCAGGGTTACACGTGCAAGCCAGCATACGAGAAGGCTTAGGTTATCGTATGCCTACCTCAGATGATATGGATGTAGCCACGGCAGGCTTGCAGCGTTGGAACACGAATACACAAGGTGAAAGCGTTGATACGATACGCACGGAATTACAAAAGATCATGCAGGAAGATTTTGGCGTATTTCGTACAAGCGAGCACATGAGTGAAGGGTTTAAAAAACTGGAAAAATTACAAGAACGCTTAAAATCCGCCGCGATTAAAGACAAAAGTCAATGTTTTAATACCAGTCGAATTGAAGCGCTTGAGTTAGATAATCTTATGGCGACTGCGCTTGCCACAGCCTATCTTGCGAATGAACGTACAGAAAGTCGCGGCGCACACGCGCGTTATGATTTTCCAACACGGGATGATGAGCATTGGTTGAAGCACTCGATTTATTTTGCGGATGGCAAAATTGATTTTCGTCCGATTAATCGAACGCCACAAACGGTCAAACCCATTGAACTGAAAGATAGAGAGTAATTGACTATGCGCTTTTCTATTTACCGCTATAATCCAGAAACGGATAAAAAGCCTTACATGCAAGAGTATGACTTAGATGCCAGCTTAAATAATTGTTATATGGTGTTAGATGCGTTACTCGCTATCAAAAATACGCTGGATGATACGCTTACTTTACGTCGCTCCTGTCGCGAAGGTGTTTGCGGTTCTGATGGTATGAATATCAATGGCAAAAATGGCTTAGCGTGTACCACGCAACTGGCTTCTTTAAAAGAACCGATTGTTATCCGGCCTTTGCCTGGGTTACCTGTCATACGAGATTTAGTTGTCGATATGACACAGTTTTATAAACAATATGAAAAAGTGAAGCCCTATCTACAGAATGACGAACCTGTACCTGTCAAAGAACGCTTACAATCACCTCAAGAACGCGCTCAATTGGATGGATTATACGAATGTATTCTCTGTGCGTGCTGTACGACTTCCTGCCCATCTTTTTGGTGGAACCCAGAGAAATTTATTGGCCCTGCAGGGTTATTACAAGCATATCGTTTTATTGCAGACACACGCGATACACAAACAGCAGAACGCCTGGCAGATTTAACTGACCCTTTTAGCGTATTTCGCTGTCGAGGTATTATGAATTGCATTGATGTTTGTCCTAAAGGGTTAAACCCCACCAAGGCGATTAATCATATTAAAACTTTAATGCTAGAAGAGGCTGTCTAATGGGCTATCTCATAAAACCACGCAGACCGCAACGTTCTATGCAAGCGTTATGGCAAGATTCTTATCTCTCAGGGGATAATACTGCTTATTTAGAAAAATTAGATGAAGCGCCGTTAGAAAATTATTCTTCTAAACAAGTCCAACAATTCCAAGAAAAAGTGATTGATTTAATTGCAGCGTATCGCAGCGTAGGCCATTTGCAAGCGAGCATTGATCCATTAGGATTATATAAAGGCATTGATAACCCGACATTAAAGTTAGATTATTATGGTTTTACAGAAGCAGATTTAGAGACTGTTTTTGATGTAGGCTCTTTTAGCGCTTTGCAAAAATCTTCCGCAAGCTTGCGAGAAATTCATGACATGCTTTGCAAAGTGTATTGCGGTTCTATCGGCATTGAATACATGCATATCTTGCAGCAGGCCGAAGTCAGTTGGATTCAAAAACGCATAGAGCAAGATTGGAGCCGCTTTTCACCCACTTCAGAACAAAAACAACGTATTTTAGATGGCTTAATTGTCGCAGACGGTTTAGAAAAATATTTAGGGTTTAAATATGTCGGCCAAAAACGCTTTTCATTAGAAGGCGGGGACAGTTTAATTCCCTTGTTGGATGGGTTAATAAAACGTAGTGCTGAAAATGGCGTCAAAGAAATTGTAATGGGTATGGCACATCGTGGGCGTATGAATGTGCTGGTGAATTTACTGGGTAAAGCACCTGAAAAAATTTTTGCAGGGTTTGAAGGGAAGGGTATTGATGAAACAAGTTCAGGTGATGTGAAATACCATTTAGGCTTTTCCTCCAATATCAAAGTCAATGGCAGCCAGGTACATCTTGCATTAGCGTTTAATCCATCGCATCTCGAAATAGTTTCACCCGTTGTACAAGGTTCTGTGCGTTCCAGACAACGCCGTCGAAAAGATATTGAACGTAGTCTCGTCATGCCTATACAAATTCACGGTGATGCTGCATTTGCTGGGCAAGGTGTGGTGATGGAGACATTCGCCACCTCTCAAACACGTTGGTTTTGGGTTGGTGGCTCTATTCATATCGTGATTAATAATCAAGTCGGTTTTACGATTAGTGACCCGCAAGATGCTCGTTCAGGACTTTATTGCACTGATGTAGCCAAGATGGTGCAAGCCCCTATTTTGCATGTCAATGGTAATGACCCTGAAGCTAGCTTTTTTGCAGCGCAATTAGCCGCGGACTATCGTCATTTATTTAAAAAAGATATTGTTATTGATATGGTGTGCTATAGACGGCATGGCCATAATGAAGCAGATGAACCTTCGGCTACTCAACCCGTGATGTATAAAATGATTAAATCCATGCCAGCGCCTTGTACCTTATATGCTAACCAACTGGTTTCTGAAGGCGTTATTGATACTGATACCGAACAACAAAAAGCAGATGCGTATCGAAAAAAACTGGATGAAGGCAAGAGCGTGATTGAATTGGTTCCGAAAGGAGAGGGTTATGAATATGCTAATGCATGGGAGCCATTTCTCAATAAAGACTGGACGCTACCCGCAAAAACAGCCGTCTCTTTAAGTAAAGTCAAAGAAATAGCAAAAAAACTTGAAGTGTTACCTGAGAATTTTATCGTACAGCCTCAAGTCAAAAAAATGCTGGAAGCCAGACAAAAAATGACAGAAGGTGAGCTGCCACTTAATTGGGGGTATGCAGAAACATTGGCGTACGCGACTTTATTAGAAGAAGGGTATCCTATTCGTCTTTGTGGTCAAGATGCGTGTCGTGGTACTTTTGCACATCGTCATGCGGTATTACATGATCAAGAAACCGATTCTATTTATATACCTCTCAGCCATATTTCGGATCATCAAGCACAAATCAATATAGTGGATTCGTTATTATCCGAAGAAGCTGTACTCGCATTTGAATACGGTTATGCATCAGCAGAACCTAATAATTTAGTGATTTGGGAAGCACAATTTGGCGATTTCGGGAATGGGGCGCAAGTGGTCATCGACCAGTTTATTAGTTCAGGCGAACAAAAATGGGGAAGACTCTGTGGATTAGTCATGCTGCTGCCGCATGGTTATGAAGGGCAAGGCCCTGAACATTCTTCTGCGCGTTTAGAACGTTATTTGCAGTTATGCGCAGAACATAATATGCAAGTCTGTGTGCCGTCTACGCCCGCTCAAATATTTCATTTATTGCGCCGTCAAATGATTAGACCTTATCGTAAACCTTTAATTGTGATAACGCCGAAAAGTTTATTACGTGCTGAATTAGCCGTATCAAGTTTAGAGGATATTACGAAAGGCGAATTTAATTTAGTGATTCTTGATAGTGATATAAACGAGTTAAAAGAATTTAAAAAAGTGAATAGAGTGATATTGTGCTCTGGAAAAGTCTATTACGACTTATTAAAAAAACGTCGTGAAAAAAAACTTAATCACATCGCTATTATTCGTGTTGAACAGCTTTATCCATTTCCGACAGATGCTTTAAAAGAAATATTAAAGCCCTATAAACACGTTAAAACGATTATCTGGTGCCAGGAAGAACCCAAAAACCAAGGGGCATGGTATAGCACACAACATCATTTACATGCCTGCCTGGAAAGTACGCAAACACTCAGTTATGCTGGCAGAGCTGCTGCTGCTGCTCCTGCAGTGGGTTATGCCTCTGTGCATCTTAAACAACAAGACATGCTCGTCAATCAAGCATTAGGATTAACTTAAGGATCTCAATATGACAAAACTGACTGAAGTAAAAGTGCCTATGCTGCCAGAATCTATCGCAGATGCGACCATTTCAGCATGGCATAAAAAAGTAGGTGATACTGTTTCACGTGATGAAAATTTAATGGATTTGGAAACAGATAAAGTCATGCTTGAAGTACCTTCGCCTGTTGCTGGAATTATAAAAGAAATACTTAAAAAAACAGGGGATACAGTACAAGCCAATCAAGTAGTCGCTACGATTGAAGCGGGTGCTGTTGCTGCTTCTACTTCTACTTCTGCGGCTGCGCCTATTCCTTCTACTCCGACTGCTGCTAAACCTGCGAGTGATCGTCCCGCATCTGCTGCTGCGCTAAGCCCTGCTGTGCGGCGTGTTGTAGCTGAACATGATGTTGATGTTTCAGCCGTGACAGGAACTGGCAAAGGTGGACGTATCACCAAAGAAAATATTATAGGAGCGATACAAACACCGACTACAGGACGCCTGGAAAAACGCGTTCCTATGACCCGCATGCGCGCACGTATCGCAGAACGCTTGCTCGAAGTTACACAAACAACCGCTATGCTGACAACATTTAATGAAATCAATCTGCAAGAAGTTGTCGCATTACGAACGAAATATAAAGATAAATTTGAAAAAATACATAATGCACGTCTAGGGTTCATGTCATTTTTTATTAAAGCAGCCGTTGAAGCTTTAAAACGCTTCCCTGCTGTGAATGCTTCTATTGATGGCAGTGATATTGTTTATCATAATTATTTTGACATCGGCGTAGCTGTTTCAACTGATCGTGGCCTTGTCGTACCTATATTACGTAACGCAGATCAAATGAGCATGGCGGAAATCGAATCAGCCATTGTCGATTATGCGAATAAAGCAAAAGCAGGCAAGTTGACTTTGGAAGAAATGCAAGGGGGCACGTTTACGATTACGAATGGTGGTGTGTTTGGTTCTTTATTATCAACGCCTATCTTGAACTCACCGCAGAGCGCTATTTTAGGTATGCATAAAATAGATCAACGTCCTGTGGTTGAAAATGGCCAAATCGTTATTCGGCCTATGATGTATGTTGCGATGTCTTACGATCATCGCATCATTGACGGCAAGGATTCGGTGACGTTTTTAGTCGCTATTAAAGAGTTATTAGAAGATCCAGCACGTCTTTTGCTTGAGATATAAATGTGAGCGTGACCCTAACCCTGAGGGCTTCGACAAATAAATTAAGTTTAAAATAGAGGAGTAACCAGATGAATTTACACGAGTACCAGGCCAAGCAGCTATTGGCAAAATATGATTTGCCAGTCCCTTATGGCCAAGTCGCACGGAATGCGGAAGAAGCATTAACCATTGCAGATACTTTTCCTACCAAAAAGTGGGTGGTGAAGGCACAGGTTCATGCAGGGGGCCGCGGCAAAGCAGGTGGTGTGAAAGTCGTATCAACGAAAGAAGAAATCTCAGACTTTGCAAAAAACCTGCTGGGCAAACGCCTGGTGACTTACCAAACGAATGCCGAAGGCCAGCCCGTCCATCAATTATTGATTGAAGAGCCTTCCGATATTGCAAAAGAACTTTATTTAGGTGCAGTGATTGATCGCTCTAAACAACGCATTGTGTTTATGGCATCCACAGAAGGTGGTGTTGAAATTGAAAAAGTCGCACACGATACACCTGAAAAAATTCTAACGGCCGTTGTTGACCCTTTGCTGGGCGTACAACCTTATCAAGCACGTCAATTGGCTTTTGCATTAGGGTTATCAGGCGATCAAATTAAACAATTTACAAAAATTTTACTCGGGCTTGGAAAATTATTTACAGAAAATGATTTAAATTTATTAGAAATTAATCCGTTGGTCATTACAAAACAAGGCAATTTATTATGTCTCGATGGCAAAATCATTATTGATGATAATGCTATTTATCGCCAACCTGAATTACGTGCGATGCGTGATACCACCCAAGAAGACGAACGTGAAAACCGCGCGCGTGATTGGGAACTCAACTATATTGCGTTGGATGGCAATATTGGCTGTATGGTGAATGGGGCAGGGTTAGCAATGGCAACCATGGACATTGTGAAATTACAGGGCGGCAATCCCGCGAATTTCTTAGATGTCGGCGGTGGTGCAACCAAAGAACGCGTCACAGAAGCTTTTAAAATTATTTTGTCAGATAAAAACGTCAAAGCGATATTAGTGAATATTTTTGGCGGTATTGTACGTTGTGATTTAATCGCAGAGGGTATTATTGGCGCGGTGGCAGAAGTTGGAACTACATTGCCTGTCGTGGTGCGATTGGAAGGCAATAATGCAGAACTCGGTGCTAAAAAATTACGTGAAAGCGGATTGAATATTATCCCAGCAGCAAGCTTTACAGATGCTGCTAAAAAAGTAGTTCAAGCAGCAGGGGAAAAATAATGAGTATTTTAATTAATAAAGACACAAAAGTAATATGCCAGGGATTTACAGGTAAACAAGGTACATTCCATTCAGAACAAGCGATTGCTTATGGCACACGTATGGTCGGTGGCGTCACGCCAGAGAAAGGTGGGCAAACGCATTTAGGGTTACCTGTTTTTAATACGGTTAAAGAAGCTTATGATACGACAAAAGCAGATGCTTCCGTTATTTATGTTCCAGCACCTTTTTGTAAAGATTCGATTGTTGAAGCCGTTGAAGCGGGCATTAAATTAATTATCTGTATTACAGAAGGGATTCCTGTCTTAGATATGCTAGAAATCAAAGTCTATTTAGCGAACTACCCTGGTACACGTTTAATTGGGCCTAATTGCCCAGGCGTTATTACACCAGGCCAATGCAAAATCGGTATTATGCCAGGTCATATTCATACACCCGGTCGTGTGGGTATTGTGTCTCGTTCAGGCACTTTAACGTATGAAGCAGTCCATCAGACGACAGAATTAGGGTTAGGGCAGAGTACCTGTGTTGGTATTGGCGGCGATCCAATTGCGGGAACCAATTTCATTGACGTATTAGCTTTATTTGAAAAAGACCCTCAAACCGAAATTATAGTGATGGTCGGGGAAATTGGTGGGACGGCAGAAGATGAAGCGGCTGCTTATATTAAAAAACACGTTACAAAACCCGTTGTATCTTATATCGCAGGTGTGACAGCGCCCGAAGGCAAACGCATGGGTCATGCAGGTGCTATTATCGCAGGTGGTAAAGGCACAGCAGCCGAAAAATTTGCTGTATTGGAAGCAGCAGGCGTACATACAGTGCGCTCGCCTGCAGAAATAGGCGCAACGGCAGCTAAGGTATTATGCTAGATCCTAAATTAATACGGCTAGACTTAAATGCCATTGCAGAAAAATTAAAAACGCGGGGCGTTGTACTCGATGTTCCGCGTTTGCATGCCTTGGAAGAACAACGTAAAACATTGCAAATGCATTTACAGAATTTACAAAATGAACGTAATACCCGTTCTAAAGCTATTGGCCAGGCAAAAGCCAAAAATGAAAATAGCGATGGGTTATTTCACGCGCTAAAAGAATTAAATGATTCTATTAAATTATCCGAAGAAAAATTTTTGCAAGTTCAAAGTGAACTAAATGATTTGCTCGCACGCATGCCCAATATTCCACATGAATCCGTGCCTCTCGGCAAAAGTGAAGCAGATAATAAAATTATCCGCACGTGGGGCACACCTCGAAAATTTGATTTTACACCGAAGGACCATGTCGATTTAGGTGAACAATTAGGGATGGATTTTGCCGCAGGCGTTAAAATAGCCAGTGCCCGTTTTGTAGTGCTGCGTGGCAGGCTCGCGAAATTGCAACGCGTTTTAATACAATTCATGCTGGATTTACATATAAAAGAACATGGTTACCAGGAAATTTATGTACCTTATTTAGCAAATGCAGATTCAATGTTTGGTACAGGTCAATTACCCAATTTAAAAGAAGATTCGTTTGAAGTAAAAAATAATACGGAATGTTATTTAATTCCAACTTCTGAAGTCTCCGTGATTAATACAATACGCAATGAAATTTTAGAAGCAGATCAATTGCCTTTGAAATATGTGTGCCATTCGCCTTGTTTTCGCAGCGAAGCAGGTTCTTATGGAAGAGATACACGTGGTATGATCCGTAATCATCAATTTGAAAAAGTAGAGTTACTCCACATCGTTCACCCTGAAAAATCCTGGCAAGCGCATGAAGAACTCACACGCCATGCTGAAACTGTTTTGCAACGCCTGGAACTTCCCTATCGCCTTATTTCACTTTGTACGGGTGATTTAGGCTTTGCAGCTGCTAAAACGTATGATTTAGAAGTTTGGCTCCCCAGTCAAAACACTTATCGCGAAATCTCTTCTTGCAGTAATACAGAAGATTTCCAGGCTCGCCGACTAAAAGCCCGCTATCGCGATGCCAAAACAGGCAATCTTGAGTTAGTCCATATACTGAATGGATCAGGGCTTGCGGTTGGCCGTACACTCGTGGCTATCTTAGAAAATTACCAAAATGAGGAAGGCGGTATTCGAGTGCCTGACGTGTTGCAAAGTTATCTCGGTCAAGGATATTTATAATCAGGAAGAGAGAGAAAAAGAAGGGGGGGAAGCACTAGTCGTACAGGGTAGTAAACGTGGAGAACGTCTAGCGTCTTCTATATGAGATTGCCTTCTGCTTCTAGGTTGTTGTCCCTCTCCTTTTGTACAGAACATTCTGAGATTAGGAGGAGTGGCATAAAGAGATGCAAAATGAGCACTCGTTTTTTCAGATGTCTTGATTAAAAGCTTTATCTCTTCTTTTTCGGCTATTTGATTAGTTATTTCATTTACATATTCTATAAAAAGCTATAATTCTTTATTAATCAACTGGAATGGCTTAGATACCCCACATTAGAAGACGAATACGGAGTATCTCCCATACCAACAGGACTTGAAGAACCACTACTCGTTGACTTTGTGAGGGTAGCGGTGCTTTTTAGTATTGTAAAAAATGTGTGTAATAATTATTAATCTCTATTGATTCTCCCTCTGAAGCAGATAAAACATACCGAGATTGCGATAGTCTTTGCCACAAAGAGGATATTGCTTTAACTAGTCCAAAAACGATTATTGGCGGACAGAGCATCAAAGCGTACAGAGGAATAATGGGAAGCGTACTTAGAAAAGAAAGAGTAATAGCACCAGCAAAGAACACGATAGGCAGCATGCTTTCTATTTTATTGTTTTTCAAGAACTTCCATGATTTTTTATAAAAATCCTTGTCCCATAGGTTCTTTAATTTACCTTTCAAAAAATTCCATCCCACTGCAAATATTATAATAAAGGTAGCGCCTACCATTCTAATAATGTCCTTAAGGGGTTCGAGGTTCTTTAAAGCCAGTGTAGTAGTGACGGCATACCATCCTGTACTTGCGCTAAAATAGGCATGGGCTGCAGGTATGAAAGCAGGCGCATAAAACAATAGCATTCCAATAAAAAGAGCGATTGCTACGAGGGTGACATAGTTACGTGTAAAAGTGAGTTCTTTTATTTTTTTTCCTAATGGAGTATTCGTCTCATTTTGCGTTCCTAACAGATGTTTCGGATAGTGTTTTTTTTCTTCTAATCCTTTATATTCTTTCAATTCTTGATTTGCTATATAAAAATCATGGGCAATATCAAATGCAAAACCCGCAAGATTAATCAAGGCAGATGCCCAAGGTACTACATAGTAACCAATAATATTTACGAGCAGCCAGACAAATGCATTCGATAACGTACCGAAAAATTTTCTATCGCAGAGAGTTTGCCAAAAGCGTTTTTTTTCAAACCGATTAGTGTGCCAGCTATCCTCTATTGTTTTAGGACGAAAAGAATGAGTAAAAAGCTTATAGACACAAACTACCAGTTCAGGCAGATAAGAGAATTGAAAATTACGAAAATTAAATGCGTACTTTGTAGGGTCTATAGAATTCAATGTCCAATACTCGCGAAGCAGACGCAGAAGAGCTAACCGTACAGTTGTCAGCCAGGCGAACCAAAACAAAGTATTATCCACAATATTTTCTGGCGATACCGTTGTTAATATTTTTGCTAAATAAAAATCTGCTTTTCGCTCATCAGGCGCCCAACCAGGGTCGCCATCTTTATTCCCATCTCTATAGGCAATACACAATGCAAATGCCAATGTTTCCTTATACTTTTCTTGCTGCGGAGTAAGGGAGGTTAAGGGTTCAAGTAAAAGAAAGATTTTTTCGAGGTCTTCTATTCCATTAAAGTCAGATACGCCTAGAGCGGATAGTAACTGTGTGCTGCTCTCTGGATTTGCTATGGTTTTTTGTTGTCCCATATAACTTCCGTGTCAGTAGATACGTGAACGCATTATACCTAAAAAACTATCCATATAATAGAGTATAAAAATATATCCTGATATCCCTCTCCCTAAAAGGAAACATCTATGCTAAGAAAAGTTGGAGATGCGGTGGAAGATACAGTTTTGTGGATTGGCATGTCCCTAGGGCTTTCTGTTTCTTCAAAAGAACCTGACTTATATGCAGAAGAAAAGAGAACGTTCATTTAACTGTGTCATTCCCGCGAAGGCGGGAACCCATTTTGACA